>JAGBXL010000126.1 GCA_017629325.1 Clostridia bacterium
ACAAAAAAGTTGACAAGGTCGAGGGAAAGGTACTTTCTTCAAATGATTTTACAGATGAATATAAGACGCAAATTGATAAAAATAATTATCAAATTGGCGATCTGGGTGATTTGACCACCGGTGTTACCGAAACTCTTGTAGGTGCTATCAGTGAAACTTACGATATTGCTTGCGAAAATAATTATAACATGGGCATGTTGAGTGATTTAATCACAGGTCATAACGACACTTTTGTAGATGCTATTCATGAAATTTATGAAGATACACATCAAAAACCTATCACCACAATTCCAACAACACTTTCTTCAAATAAGCAATACAACTTTGGCGAGGTTACAGAGCTTACACTTACATTTCCTACTTATGCAGGTGATGGTGAAGTTATCTATGTAACATTTGAATCAGGGCAAACACCAACTACTCTTACCATTGATACAACAAACACCTGCGATATTGAGGTTGTGCCCGAAGCTAATACAGGCTATGAAATATTCGGTAAATACAACGGTTCAATATGGATTGTCAACTACGGTGAATATATAGTAAGCGAGGGATAAGCTATGAATACTTTAAAAGATTATGTTAATTTCAGGCTTACTCACGCCGATAAGCTGGCTGAAGCTAAAGGCTATCCTTTAGAACTTTATGATTGTAAGAAGTATAAGCCAATGAGAGATTTAAAAATATACGGTGAAAGTGTGCAGGACGGAGTGCCTACACCCGAAACTCCCATTGAGGTGCAGTGCGTTGGTGATAAAAGTCTTAATCTTGTTAAAGATGCAAGAGAGGTATTTAAGGATTTTTCGGATTATACAGAAGTGGAGGAAGATGGCAGAGAGTGTATTCGTATAAAGTCTAATAGTAGTGCTAAAGCCATTTTAGATTTCACATTTAAAGAGAATACTCAATATACAATAAGCTTTGATTTTAAATGCGAATATGCATATAGCGGTGTAAGTTTAGAATATGATGTACCTTTTGTGGTTTATTACACAGATGGTAACAGAGATATATGTAACCTTAGCCCAATTGACAATACTTGGAATAAAAGAGTATTAACTACAAAAGCCGGAAAAACGGTTAGCCATATAAGCGGAATTTCATTTGATTACAGAGTATATAACTACATCGATATAAACACATTCCAAATTGAAGAGGGAGCTGTTGCTACTGAATATCAACCATATTATGATGGATATAAAATACCAGTAGTAGTAAAAGGGAAGAATTTAGCAACTGCTTATGATGTTTGTAAAAATTTATCTACTTATACAGAAATTACACTAGATGGAAGAGAGTGTGTTAGCTATCGGAGTAATTATGGTTTCAGCTATGCGTATACAGATTATCCATTTAAAGAAAACACACAATATACTGTATCCTTTTATGTTAAATCTGTTAAAAACCACACTCTAACGGGAAATAATATGATAATGGGCTTTACTTATACTGATGGTACTGCTCCAACTCAATATAATAAAGATTGCGTATATAACAATAATGATGGTGTAAATGATGTGGAATGGAGAAAAGTAACTATTACATCACAAGCAGGGAAAACTGTAAAAGGTTTTGGTACAGATGGTAACCACTATACATTAACACATTATATTGATGTAAACACATTTCAGTTTGAAGAGAGTGCTACTGCTACAGAGTATGAACCTTATGTAGAGCCAGTAACAACAAACATATTCTTAAACGAGCCACTTTGTAAAATAGGTGATTATGCGGATTATATAGACTTTAAGAATAAGAAGGTTGTTAGAAAGACGCTGGTGCAAGTTATAAAATCCTCTAAGGTAACCGGTAAAAACTCTTATTTTACTAACTTAGGCTGGAATGGATATAACTATCCTCTAACAGAATATCCACCATATAGTGAATCCGGTTATCCAAAGGAGTTTAGCACACATTTTAAGACACCAAAAACTTATAATTCAAACCATATAGAAGAGTATGTATTCACTATCAACAATGATCAAAAATACGCTTATTTTATAACGACTAAAGCAAGTGATGAAACTGTTGATGATTTTAAGGTCTTTCTTAATCAGAAAGAAGCACAAGGAAATCCTGTAACATTGTATTACAGACTCGTTATACCCATAGAAGAGCCTTTAAATATTGACATTCCAAAGCTCAAATCCAAAACAACCATAATCGAAGTTGATACAAGCCTTGCACCCAGCAGTGTATTTGGTAAATATATTAAAAAATAGGAGATGATTTAATGTTTTATAAAGTAGAAAACGAAAAACTTATAAAAGCACCTGAAAAGAGTTTGAAAATCTTTATTGCAAATCCAACTGATGAGCAGTATAGATTTTTTGGCTATACCGACAAAATAACTGAAGATGAAATACCAGAGGTCGAAGAAGGAAAAATCATTGAAGAATACTATGTTCAGGAAGATGATGTTATAAGAAAAAAATACAGAGTAATTGATATTCCTGAACCCCAAGTGGAAACGGAGTGATTTTGTGAAGAATATTTTTGAACTTTTGCTGTATCTGGCAAGTGTTTTAGGGGCTGTCAGCACGGTTTCGGGCTTTATTATAAAATGGCTTGATAAAAGACTAAAATCAATACTCGAGCCAATGAAAAGTCAGATTCACAAAATGGATGTTAAAGAGTGTCGCAGATTTTTAATTGATTTTTTAGTTGATGTTGAACGTGGAATCGAAAAAGATGAGGTACAGTGGAAATTTGCACACGATGTTTATGACCACTACATAAACGAGCTTAAAGAAAATTCGTATGTAAAAGACAAATGGGAAAGGGTGATAAAATATGAAAATATCTTATGATATGCTTATTATAATTTTTACTTTAGCCGCATTTCTGGTGAATATAACTGTTCAGCTGACAAAGGGATACATACCCCTGCCAACAAAATTATGGTGCATCATAGTATCAATAATAGTTGATATGGGAGTTTTATGGGCAGGTGCCGATTATGGCATCTTTAAATGGAGTGTTTCAAGTATTCTTGCGTTTTTCTTTTTGTCATTTATAGTTGCATTTGTTGCAATGTATGGTTTCGATACCTTTAAAAACTTATGGAAAAGATTTAAGGACGGTGAAAACATAAATGGAAATACTTGAAAAAACATATAAATGGAGTGGCTACCTTGAAAAACGAGGTAAAACAGAAAAAATTGTTCTTCATCACGCGGCAGCTTCTAGTTGTTCTCCCGAAGATATCCACCGCATACATCTTTTAAACGGCTGGGCGGGAATAGGCTACCACTTTTACATAAGAAAAGACGGCACCATAACAAGGGGCAGGCCACTATGGAGCATAGGTGCACATGTAAGCGGACACAATTCAGATACTATCGGAATATGCTTTGAGGGTAATTTAGAAAAAGAAAATATGCCCCCAAAACAGCTTGAAAGCGGAAAATGGCTTCTGGGATATTTAAAGGGAATATATCCCGGCATAGAAATTCTTATTCATAAAGACCTTAATGCAACCGCTTGCCCGGGCAAAAATTTTCCGAGTGAAGAAATGCTTAAAGCAAAAGCTGATATTACCGAAACAAGCTTAATTGTTGATAGTCTTTTAAAAAGGAAGATTATGACAGACGAAAATCTTTGGCGAGAAAAATGTGTTTGTGATTTAAATAGCTATCATATTGCCCGAAAAATCTGCAACAAAACAGTTAATTCCTCCAAAAGAGAAAATGAACTTAAAACAGTTAACGATATTGTGTGGGAGCTTTCTCACAGGGGGATTATAAGCGATAAAGCTC
>JAGBXL010000127.1 GCA_017629325.1 Clostridia bacterium
TGAGAGTAACTCATTCTTTCATTCTTACCAAGCCTTATAGGATGTACCATGTTTCCATCACCTCATATATTTTTTTTGCTCAAAATTACATTGCTGCAACCTTGACGCATAAAACACAAAAATCTGCAAACGCAGTAATTGTGCATAATTAAAAGCAATTATGCACCTGAAAAATCGTGATTATGCACAATCATAAACCCGCAAAAACGGATATAACTGCAATTTATAATAGTAGCACACTTTTTTTTGTTTGTCAAGGAAATTTTTTCAAATTTTTTATTCAAAAAATTTATCATTTAATCCCTTATTTAAAACTTCCTGTGCATATTCTTTTGCAAGAGATAAATTATGCAAACGATAGTTGCCACACTGAATTTCGTTTTCGGCAGGAATTATATCGGAGGTTAAAACCTTTTTAAGAGCATTTGTAACCTCTGATGCAACAAACGATGCCTCCCACTTATTCCAGAGGGTAATATAAAATCCTGTGCGGCAGCCCATTGGCGAAACATCTATTATAGCATTTGCAAAATCCTTATCGCCTTCTCTTAAGTATGTTGCAAGAAGGTGTTCTAAAGTGTGAAGCCCTGTTGATTCCATTTCAAAAGTATTGGGCTGGGTGAAGCGGACATCATATTTTGTTACCATATCACCCTTTTCACCATTATACACGCTGCACATTCTTACATAAGGTGCTTTTACTTTTGTGTGGTCTAAATCAAAGCTTTCTACCTTTGTGTTGTTTTGTTCGTTCATTTATATAATCAATCCTTTTTGTTTAATGAAATTTGAATTTTAGCTGCGGGGAGCACATCGTAGGGGTGGGGCTTGCTCCACCCGTTTGCAACCTATTCGGCAGCAGCAAGCCGCTGCCCTACAATACTGGATTTATCTTACCACAAGAAAAATTTATCTGATTTATAATTTAATGATGATGGTGGTTTGGATCACCGTTTGCAAGAACAAGGGCAAGGTGTATTTCGTTTTCGTTAAAAACAGGTATGCCATTTTCTATTAGCTTTCTTGCAAGAACACCTTCACCCGAAATTTTTGTTCCCGTAAAGCTGCCGTCATTTATTCTTTTGCTTCCGCAAGATGGACTCCCCTCTTTTAAAATTGCAACTCTGACATTATTCTTCTTTGCAATTTCAAGAGCTTTCTGGGCACCGAGTTCAAACTGGGAGGTAACATCTTTTCCTTCTTTGGAAATAACCTTTCCATTCTTTATTTCAGATGGAATTCTCGGCGTTGAAAGTCCGCCCAGTTCTTCGGCACAAACAGGAACGAGCCTACCAGAATTTTTAAGAGCCATAAAAAGCTTATCTTTTAAAAGATTAGACTTACCGTCATAACGGCAGCAAAAACCATAGAGACACGCCGAAACTAAAATTTTGCTTTTTGGATTTGCCATAAAATGATTTCTCCTTTTGAGTTTTTAAAAGGCAAATGCCGGATACACATAAATGCACCCGGCAATTAATTTTAAATTTTATTATTTTATAACCTTTATCCAACCTTCTGGTGCAGGAATTCTGCCCATCTGGATACCTGTTAAGGTGTCGTAGAGTTTTTTGATGGTTGGTCCCATTTCGGTCATACCTGAGGGGAAGCAGATTTCTTTGCCGTGGTCAACAACTTTTCCAACAGGGGAAATAACTGCTGCTGTTCCGCAAAGACCGCACTCTGCCATATCGGAAAGCTCGGCAAGTTCGATTTCTCTTTCCTGGGCATCTAAACCAAGATACTCTTTTGCAACATACATAAGAGAACGACGAGTGATGGAAGGAAGAATACTATTTGATTTAGGAGTTACAACCTTACCGTCTTTGGTTACAAAAATAAAGTTTGCTCCACCGGTTTCTTCGATTTTAGTTCTTGTTGCAGCATCAAGATACATATTTTCATCGTAGCCCTCGTTATGAGCTGTAACAATTGCATGAAGGCTCATTGCATAGTTAAGACCACCTTTAATATGGCCTGTGCCATGTGGAGCTGCACGGTCGAAATCAGACACTTTAAGTGTTAAGGGTTTAACACCGCCTTTAAAATAAGGACCAACGGGTGTTGCTAAAATTCTGAACTGATATTCATCGGCAGGTTTAACACCTATAACGGGGTTTGTGCCAAACATATATGGTCTTAAATATAAAGTTGCACCTGAACCGTAAGGCGGAACAAAGCTCTCATTTGCAAGAACTACTTTTTCTACTGCATCTATAAATCTGTCTTTGGGGAAAACAGGCATTTCGAGTCTTTTAGCAGAGTCAATCATTCTGTCTGCATTAAGGTCGGGACGGAAAACAACAATGTGTCCGTCTTCTGTTGTGTAGGCTTTTAAACCTTCAAAGCAGGTTTGTGCATATTGAAGTACACCTGCACATTCGTTTATGCAAACTGTGGCATCTTCTGTTAAAACGCCATCGTCCCATTTGCCGTCTTTAAAATTTGAAACGTATCTTTTATCTGTTTTTATGTAACCAAAGCCAAGTGAGCCCCAGTCGATGTTTTGTTTTTCCATTGTAATCTATCCTTTCAAATAATTATTTTTTAAGTGCATCTCTAATCTGTTCCAGAAGAATAACTTCTTCGGATTTCACAGGTGCAGCCAGTTCTTCTGCTATTTCCTCCTGTTTTGCTGCAAATCCGTCTTTAAGTTTATTTACAAACTTAACAAGAAGGAAAAGACAAAATGCAACAATAAAGAAATTAACCGCGGTTTGAATAAGAGAACCGTATTTAATCTCGGCATCGCCTATTTTTAAAGCAAGCGAAGAAAAATCTTTGCCGCCAAGAAGAATTCCTACAAATGGCATTATAATGTCATTTACAATAGAATCTACAATTGCTTTAAAAGCAGCACCTATGATAACACCTATTGCCAAGTCAAGAGCATTGCCTTTAATGGCAAATTCTTTGAATTCAGAAAAAAACTTTTTCATTTGTATTTCTCCTATAAATATTATATTTACCTATTATAATAAAACAATTGCTCTCTTATGTCAAGCTTTCCTTTAATTTTACGGGAAGCTGAACCAAAACTACCGCCGCAAAAATTATTATACAGCCAAAAATTTTTATTGGTGCCAAAAGTGTGCCCTGGAGTGCCCATTCGGAAAGCACCGAAAAAACTGATTCTAAGCTCATTAAGAGGGCTCCTATGGTTGCTGAAATATATTTTTGACCTATTATCTGGAAAGTGTAGGCTATTGAGCACGACACAAAGCCCATATATGCAAGATTTGGAAAACATATTATTATTTCTTCCAAGGTGGGAACATCTACAAAAAACATAATAGCACAATCGATTATTCCAACAACCAAAAACTGCAGGCATGATAATTTCACTCCATCAACTCTTGGTGAGAAATAGTCTATAACCAAAATGTGAATTGCAAAGAAGAATGCACACAGGAGAAGGTAAATCTGATTTACATTAAAAGCAAAGCTTCCGCAAAGAAAATAAAGCCCTATAAAGCACATCATAACCGCAAGCCATACTCTGCGGGGGATTCTTTGGCGGAGAAACACGCTTAAAATCGGAACAAACACAATATATATTGTGGTTATAAAACCCGATTCTCCCGCCCCCTGCTTTATGCCTAAAGTTTGAAGGGTGCCTGCAACGCAAAGAGCAAGACCGCACAAAAGTCCGCCCAATAAAAGATTTTTTGTTTCTTCTTTTGATGGCTTTTTAACATTTCCTTTTTTCTTATTTACAATAACTAAAACCGCTATAACGGGCAGAAGTGCCAGTGAGCCAAGTAGGCTTCTTAATCCGTTAAAGGCTATTGGGTCTATAATCTCGGCACCTTCGTTTTGGAAAACAAAGGAAGCACCCCAA
>JAGBXL010000128.1 GCA_017629325.1 Clostridia bacterium
CAAGGGATAAAACCACAAATTCATAATTTGTTATTGTTTATGTCAGGCTTAAAAAGTTAAAGGGGGTGTAGCAAAATAAAATCATTTTGCTACACCCCATCGATTACTTTATTAGTCCGCCATTTTCTTCTTTTACATCTGCAAACATTTCGATTTGTATTTTATCAAGTTTTTCAGAAAAACCAAAATCCTCCCACTCTTTTTGCGAAAGAAAATTCTTTTTTGCAAAAATCACAAATAATTGTCATACACTAAACCTAACTTCTACCTCTTTCAAAGTAATAGGGTCATATAACTTTGAACCTTGATATTTTGCCATCAAAGCAAATCTTTCGTTCTTTAATCTTTCACGAATTTTCTTTGCCTTGTCCGATTGTTTTTTTGAAACAAAATTGTCCCTTTTCGATGCCCTCGCTGCTCGAGCCAGATGCACCTTAAGCTCATGTAAAAGTTTTTTAGTATGTTCATTATCTATCTGAACATAATGCCTTCTGGAGCACTTGGGGCAATCGTAGCACACCAGTGTAATTGCCTCCCCATCTTCTGATTTCAAATTGCAAGACAAAATAACTTTTCCATTTACTTCAAAATGGTTTTGACAACCCTCGCAACATGCCAAAATAGAAGGCTGGGTCAGTGTTTCGTTTGCCATATTTACACCTCTTTTTTATTTGTAATTATTTCCTGCAAATCTAAAAGAAACTGCACAAACTGTTCAATTTCTTCGACCACATTTTTGTCGAGCTTATCGACCCATTTTTTGGGAATTGAATCAAAGCCGTACTTAGCTCCTGCTAAACCGCCTGTTAACGCGGCAATTGTATCTGCATCGCCACCATTATTCGCTGCTGACAAAACTGCATCTTCAAATGTATGTGTAAATTTATACCAATACAAACAATTGTAAAATGTATCAACAGCATGCCCACTTGGATTTGAAGGCCAAAAATGCTCATTTTCATCCATCTCAATAGAAAAATATGGGCCATCGCTATAAAGTAAATTTTCAAGCACAATATGATAATAACGTATCAAACTTGTGCAAATCTCATTATTGTGTGTAAGTTTTCCTTGCTGAGTATTATAATCAAGCTTTGAAATAATAGCACAAGGAACAGCTCTCATAAGCGAACCATTACCAAGAGCATCATTGTCGATTTCTTGAAAAATCTTTTTTTCATCAGCTTTTAAACTCAAAATTGCTTTTCTGCATTGATTTCCTACATCAATAGGATTAGTGTCAAGCCATTTTATAAACTCGGATTTGCAATACTGCAAAAATGTCAAACCTAAATCCTCATAAAACGATTTCATAATAGCCCTCATAACACAAAGCATCATTTGTGTGTCGTCTGTAACCTGTCCAGGATTTAAGTTTAACCATCCACCGCCAATCATATCATCAATGCTTCCATAACGATTTCTAACTTGACCGGCTGTTAAAAATTCAGTTGTAGCTCCAATAGCATCGCCAATAGCAAAACCATAAAGAGCTCCTTTTATTTTATTCATTGATTTAATATCATTCTTTTTCATACTCTGAACACTCTCCTCCAAGTAATACTTTATTTGGTTTTAACCCAAGCTTTAAACATTTGGATGTATTACCAAAATGTACAGAATCATCCACTCTGCTGATGCAATCTTTGCAAACCAAGGATTCATTCGAAATTCTTGATATATTCCTTGATTCATCAGCAACCCTTTTGGCTAAATCTTTATTTGCGGCCATACCTATTCTCCTTTTGATTTTTATTTTAGTTATACTAAACACTTATCTTCGTTAATTATTATATCACAACTTTTTGCATTTGTCAATAGTTTTCAAAAACTTTTTCTTACAACCCTCAGCATATCCTCAAGCTTCGAACGTTCCATGCTTATACGATTACGTTTAGAAATAAGCTCATCAAATTCTTTATCTGTCCCATACATTTTGCAATATGATATTTTCATCTGCAAATCATTATATCTTTCATTAAGTCGCTCTATGCGATTTTCGATTTCTTTTGTAATAGCACTTAATGTCATAACTTTGTTCTCCTTAACAATCTTTATTTATATTATTTATATTCTTCTGCTGTAACAACAAGACTATATCTGCTATCAGGGATAATATATTCTGTACCATCTTTAGCACGACGAATTTCATATCTCTGCTCAACTTTGCCATTAAAGCTTCCTACTACAAAAACTCTTTCGCCTGTGCTTTTTCTTCGGAGAACATTGGTCGCCTTGAATAATCTCAATTCGCCTGCTCTTGTCCAAGTGCAATAAGTTTTTCCTTTTTCAAAAAGTCCTGTTTTCATTTTGTGTACCTCCACACTCAAATTAGTATTTGGTTTATGTCTTTATTATATCACAAAAAATGCGTTTGTCAATAGGTTTTTAAAAAAAATTTCAATTTACACCAAAATTTCCATAAAAACTCTTATGTTAGAACTCTTGTGGCCATCACTTTCTTCAATTTTAACTACTCTAACCTTTGTACCAGCATTCAACAGTGTTTCTCCCTCGCCTGTCCCAAATCTTGATATACTCATAATCGACGAAGCTTCTGTTCCTTTAGGAGCATAAAAAATAACTTCAACATCTCCGCTAAAACCTCTATCCCAAATGCTTGATGTGCTTGTGAAACCGTGCATTTCTCCAATCGTACCTGCAAGCATTGTATTCATTTCATCTGCCGTCATTCCTCGCAATAACTGTTTATTATCCCTAAAATCACCTGGCATCAAACCTGCTAAATCTCCCACATCTGTACCTCTTCGAAGCACCAAATCTTCATCAAGTGCAGCCTTTGATAAACCAGCTTTAGCATTTTTACCGGCAGCTAATTGTGATTCGCTTATATATGCTTTATTAATAGCATCACTTTCAGACATACCTCTGCCCAAATTTCTATAATACGAATTAATTTCATCATAACTTGAACCTGTATATGTTCGTATTCCAGCAATTTCATCTGCTGACATCTTTGCCATCTGTGCACTTTCTTTAGCAAGCATTTCGCTTTCTGTCTGATTCTTAATTTTATCAAGCCACAATTGTTCATCAGCAGTAGTCGATTGTGATGCATTCACAATAGCTTTAGCAGCATCATCAGCAGAACTTGAAATAGCCGAAACCTCTTTATATTTATATTTAAGTTTGCCAACCTTGGAATCATAAAACTGCACAGGAGTCATACCATGCTTAGCTGCTTCTTTACAAAGCGATTCATAATCTTTATAAGTACAAGCATAATACCATTCATCATAATTTTTTGGCATATTACCAGTCGAATATCCATACGGCGATAAATACTTCTTTTGCCATGCAGTAAACTCTGGAACCTTTTCCTTTTTGGAAACAACAACAGTAGTTTTTGGTTGTGATTGAACTTTTGCCAAATTCTGATTGTAAAACTTTTGCATTTGTTGGTAAGGATGTGGGTCTCCCCAATCGGTACCCATCTGCTTAAGGATTTCAGTTTTATGCTCATAGGATAACTTATAGCTCCAATCATCAAACGTCTTTGGCATATTATTGGGGCTGAAACCATAAGGCGAAAGATATTTATTTTGTAAATCTGTAAATGTAGCAACAGAGCCTTGATACCCAAAGTTTTTAGCAAACTCATCAATTTCGGGATATGTGCCATCGGGACTATTTACCCAATCAGCTAATTGGTCAATAATGTTATCAGCAATATTTGGCTCAATTGTACACATTCCATTAGGATGGTCAAGCGGCAAATTATCTTTCGAAAAATGTGCCCCATCCCTATCTTGGCATAATTCGCAAACTCTTGACCCATTTGCATGCCAAATAAAATCCAAAACAAATGGATTCTTTTTTGTTACTGCTACAACACTCTGTTGATAACTATGCTGCACCAAAGTTCTTGCCAACCTCTGTGCATTATAATCAACTTGCTTTTTAAAAATCTTGACACCATCTGAAGTAGTCAAATTCCAAGGCAATTTTGCACCTGGCCTAACATAAGCTTCAAGATTTTTTGCTATATCATATATCGGTTTATTTTGAGCAACCCCTTTTGCAACCACTTCGTAAATACCCTTGAGTTGCTCATTATTATTGCCCCAAATTCTTTGAGATAAACTCCACCCAGAATCGTAAACTTGACCTGTGACAATGCTGCGGACCACACTATCGGGAACTGAACTATATGCAATATCCAAACCTTTTTTATCGAAACCCAAAGAGGATAACCAAGCACTATTTGATTTTACAACAGAATCAGAAACAATGTACATATTGCTCTTTACAGATTTATACACTTCTTGTGATACCTGTTTGCTGCTTGCATTAAGTTGCTTTTGTAAATCTTTCATTTGCATAGCAGAAAGTTCAGAACTTATATTCGACTTCTTTTCGTAATAGGCTGCTCTTTCGCCTATTTCATCTGCCCAGCTTTTATATAAGCTAGCAATCTCTTTTTGCTGCGATTCTGTAATGGAATCGCGAACCAACTCAGCATCTTTAAATGTTAACTTGTTTGCTGCCATTACAGAACCTCCTTTTTAATATTTTAATAAAAATTAATCTTTAATAACAAGCTCATCATTGGCATCATCTTCTTCCGAATCATCAATATCTGCTGAACCTCCGAAAGAAAAATCCTCCAAAATCTGCCTTTCGTATGCGATTTGCTTGAGCTCTTCGTCTGCCTCTGCATCGGTCAAACCTCTCCACTTTTTCATATAAGCTTTTTTGCTCATAACCTGCGAATCAACTTCAGAAAGGTCTGCATTCTTTTCTTCAATTTCATCTTCGGGAAGTGGAGTGTTTTGAACAATTTTAATTTCATAATCAACAGGCGATATTACATCGTTTGTAAACATCTTGGCACAATCGGGATAAACCATAGCGCCCTTGATTACAATATCAAAAAGCGACCTAAGCTGAGGTCCCCATGTTTTCATCTTCTCTTTGCAACGAACAATTAATGTCCAGTAAATAGCTTTAAGAGCTTTACCGGTAGTAATCGAGCCTTGCATAGATTCAAGAGTTATATTGGGCATATCAACCTGTTCATAAGCTACAGTTTTTAATCTATCCAAAGATGTTTTAAGCGACTCACTGTAATTCATTGAACTTTCAAGAGTACCAACCTGGGGGTGAGCCTCTGCAAGGTTTTGGTCCGACAATAAATCCCAAAAAGAACCGGCAGAACTCGAAAGCCCTTTGGTTGATTTATTGTCCATATCAACCGTATAACGAACAGGATTCATTGACTTGCGTTCGGCATCCATATCTGCATTTGAAAGCTTCGAATACCAACGCTCAAAATCTTCCAAAAGCTCAACTTCCGATTCGCCCATCGCTTCTCCGAGCAAACCATCATTCACAATAACAACAGCAGGAATTGTAGAAAGAAGAATAGGCTGCCTTGGGGTAATTTCTTCAATTAAAGCACCAGAGCCATCGTGCAGACTTTCTTCAAGATAAACTTGGCCATCATCTGCATCCACTTCAAATTTCTTTTTGAAAATCTTCCTGTCCTTTGACGATAAACTATCATCAACAACAATAAAACAAACAAACTTAGTTAACACATTAGGATTGCCAAACTTTGTTTCATAAACAAATTGTGTGCTTTTCAAAAAAGTAAGTGTTATGCCATCCTCCTCGTTAAAATTAACAAGGCCGGCAACTCTTTTACCTATAAAGCAATCTTTCGCTGCTTTAAGCAGAATTTCTTCAAAATTATTATGAGCACATGTAGTTGTTATTAAATCATTAAGAACAGTCAAAGCTTTCTTTGATTCTTCTGTAACTTTTCCAACGTCTCCCTTTGCTTCAACCATAATGTCAGGGGCTTCGGCGAAAAGAAATCTGGCCTCTTTTTTTATGAGCGATGCTGCCATCTTATACCTCAATGTAGCAGGAATGTAATCTCCTTTAGCACCCTCAGGTGAAAACTTAGCGCCTTTTTTAAATATCTTGTAAAATCTACATATCTGTGTAAATTCGTCAAGTATTTCTTTTGTCGAGCCTTTAACCTCTGCATTAATAAGAGAATAAGGAATGCGGGAAAAAGCAGTCAAAACTTCGCCATTGTTTTCATTTTCAAGCATCATCTTTGCTTCTTCATTTGCCATTATTCTTTTCGCCTCCCTTAATTATTTAAGCATATTATTGACAATCTTCTGCACTTCAGAATAATTGTAACCTGCTGCTTCAAGCTTACTCTTTCTTTCGGCACCTGTACTCCAAAGGCCTTTAATAACTTCCTTAGCAACTTCTTCGTTGGATTTTTTTGCCTGCTTTTCAGCACCAAGGAGTCTATTTACTTCTGCCTGAACTTCAGCATAGTTATAACCTTTAGCTTCAAGTGCTTTCTTTCTTTCAGCACCTGTGCCATATTTGCCGTTAATAACATCCTTTGCTATCTCTGCAATCATCTTTTTCTTTGTTGATTCTGAAGCAGAAACTTTTTCACCATTAGAAAGAACAATTGCTGTGTGGCCATTGCCAAGCAGAATGTCGCCTCTCATTAAGTATGCATCCGATTTAGTATACTTAGCATCTGTATAGATATCGAACTTGCCTGTGTTTGCCAGAGCAGATTTCTGATTGCCTGTATAAATGTCTTTACTAACAGAAATGCCAGCAGCATTTACACAAACAGCAACGAGTGAGCTGCAATCGCATTCACATTTTGTTGCAACCTTCGAAATATCCCAAGCCTTTTCTTTTGCAAGAGTGAAAAGTGTTGTTCTCTGATACTGGTCATAGCCAATATTATTATTAGCACAGGCCTGTTCCATAGCCTTGGCAATCTTCTCTCTTGCTTTAGAATCTTTTGCTCTTATAACATAAACCCAAGGGTGTGAATACCAAGAGCGAGTAAACACCTCTTTACCGGTCTGGTCTCCAGCTTTTCCGCCGTGAGCCTTTTTGTTTTCATCAATCGAAGCATGCCCTATTTTAACACTCATATTTACACCTCAATTGTAACTTCCTCATTAACACCCTCTTGAATCTTCTGCATCATTTCATCTGCTGCAAGGGCTGCCTGAGTAAAGCTGTTATTTTTCCACCATGTCCATAAGGTGACACCCACAGAAACTGCGGCAGAAAGAAAAATATAAATCTGCTCTTCCGAAAAGGGCAGAGGATTTTTGCCTGCCATAGTAAGCACTGTGTTAACCAGAGTAACAACCATAACAATTGTTCTGATTATTGTGGGCACAGAAACTTTTCTTTTCTCTGAATTGATATTTTCGCTCACATTAATACCTCCTAAGCTAAATCAATTTCATTCATTTGTGTTTGCCTTGTAGCAAAGCACACTGTACATTGCCAAGCATTTTAACTTCCTTTTTAATTCCCATTATTGTTAAACTTAACAAAGGAATCCTGGGGCACCGTAGTGCCCCATTCATCACAACAAGATTAAAGCTATAGTTTAGGAATTGTTGAGCATCGTTTGTTATCATCTTAAACAAGAATAATGCTCATTGACTTTCTCATTGGAATCGCCGCCTTTCTATAAATCAATTTGTTGCAATAAGGAAATATATACAAATCTTGCAGCAATAAAGAGTGAAGGGTGGGTGTGTACAACATCATAATATATAATTGAGCTTGCTGCAAAATATTGTATCGAATTAAATAAAATATTAACCTTTTTTGCTATTGAACTCTTTTTCTTTCACATCTGCCACAGTAACCAAATCCAAGGCATACCAAATAGCAGAGAAAGTATGTGGGTCAATATTAAATTGGTCATAAATAGTGTTGCCTTTTGCATCTTTTTTATAAGTCAAATCTTTTAACTCACGAATTGTATTTTTGCATTTGGGGCTAACAACAATTTTCTTGAATCTTTTTATTTTTCTTGTATTGGAAAGCCTTGAACCAGCAAACTTATTTTTGCATCCTCTGATTCTGAATCCCATTTGACCATAATAAGCTATTGCCTTGGGGTCCTCATTATCTGCTACAATGATTTTATTATAACCTTGGCCATTTAATGAATCAACCCTTTGCTTGAGCCGCTGCATCTCCGGCTGATTCGCAAACTTATCATCTGTAACATGGTTCATATATACCTCGTCCCATATATACAGAATCGAATTTTTTACATCAACACTCATACTCAATACAGCATTGTAGGATTCTTCGAAACCAAAGTCAAAACCAAAGTACTGATTTTCGGGACCAAGCCTTGCAATTGCTTCTTTGAAAGTCTTTACATTCTTGGCAACTCTGAATTGAGGTAATACCCTTGTGCCTGTTGCACCAAAGCGTCCCCAGCGAGCTACCATATAAAGGGGGTAATCGTATGTTCGCAATTCGTCAAGTCTTTTCAGATATTGCCACGGGAGCCAAGGATTATCGTCCGGTGTAGAATGATGATAATACACACCATTCTTGACCAAGCATTTTTTATCATAGAATTTTTGCTCATCAACGATAACATGCTCTTCGCCATCTTCATCTGTATAAACAAAGAAATGCGAATACACCCAATTCTCACGGCCAATAGGATTGCAAGATAAAAAGAAATGCATTGACACATTTGGTGTTCTGATTCTTCCCAATAATTCTTTATAACCTGCAAACTTTATTTCGGAACATTCTTCAAACCAAACAATGCTTACACCGTTTATTGATTTTACTTTTTCCGGTTTATCCATTCCTTTAAAGATGATTTGCGAACCATTTTTGAACTTAAACTTTAAAGGGGATTTTAAAGCAAGCACTTTTGTTTTGCTTGTTCTGAATATTTTTGGGTCTGTAGTTAAGAGCCCCATATCGTCAAGAATCTCCGACAGCAAATCGTAACATGATTCTTGTATAGTATCATAGACTTCACGAATAACCAAAGCCTTTCGCTTTTCTTCAAGCAACTTAAGTATTATCTTAAAGCCTATTTGGTATGACTTGCCTGAACCATATCCACCTATAAGCAGATATTTTTCATAGTCCCAATCGAACAAGAAGTCCTCGAATGCCGGGCTAACTGCTTTTGTGATTTTCACTTATTCAGTCCTCCCATTCGTCGCTTTCTTCATCCTCCCAATCGTCAGGCCAATAATCCAAATCATCGTCAGGCTCAACAACAACTTTAGTGTGCAAATCTTCTTCATTGCTTTTCTTTTGCTGAGCTTTAGCTTTTTCTTTTTCGGCCTTTTCTTCGGGAGTTGACTTCCTTACTTCAATTTCCTGGTTTACATCATTCCACTCTTGCGTTGAATCAGAATCATTGTTCTTTGCTGCTCTTGTTATAGTAATCTGTACAGATGCATCTTCATCGTCAGCGATATTGTCAAGGATATTTGCTCGTGAGTTCATATTCTTCCACTTCTTTGGTAATCTATTATACAACCAGCATTGGCAAGCAGAAACATTAGGAGCCTGTTCTTTTGTCACTGTTTCCTTTTGCGTTTCGACAACCTGTCCACCTCTGATTATAGTTGTTATTTTTACCTCTTTGGTTTTATAACCTAAAGCAGATTTAAGCAGAGCATTTTCGACTTTGTAGTCAATTATTTCCCTGCCTCCCCTCAATGCTTCAGCAATCTCGGGATGCTTATCTCGCCAATTCCTAAGTGTCCTCGGAGCAATTCCTATTTTCTTTGCGATATCGTTATATGTAAAACCATCACGGGACCAGCAAGCCAATAACATTAGCCTATCTTCTTCGAGCCAATCAGTTGCATACGGCTCACTTGAAGAATTATAAGCTTCATTTTCTGCCATTGTTTTTGCTTTCTCCTCTCTTTTAAAATACAACAAGAGCTTGGAGTATTTCATCCAAGCCCCGTTTAACTAAACAATCTTGTTCATTTGAACATGTATACCATTATGTAGGTTCACGTCCACTTTTTGATTTTACTTTAAATTGAGATTTTAGCTATACAAAACGTCTTCGATAACATCTTGCAAATGAATCGGCTCCAACTGCTCTTTGTTGCATAAATCAACAACCATTCTTGCATCATC
>JAGBXL010000129.1 GCA_017629325.1 Clostridia bacterium
CTGAAAGTGATGTTAATGATGAATATATTTTAAAGCCTACCCCGTTAACATCTACAACTGCATAATTTTGTGTTTTTTCGGCAAGGGTGCCGCTTATGTAACTTAGCATATTTATCCTCCGATATTGGATTATTTATTTTCAAGCTTTACCATTTTAAAGGAATGAGCATGACAAACAGCAATTGCGAGAGCATCGGCAACATCGTCGGGCTTTGGCACTGCGGGAAGATTTAAAATTGCTTTTACCATTTGCTGAACCTGATTTTTGTCGGCTCTGCCGTAGCCTGCAACTGCCTGTTTTACCTGAAGGGGTGTGTATTCAAAAAATGGAACACCCAAATTTACAGCAGATAAAAGAATTACGCCCCTTGCCTGCCCAACGGCAATAGCGGTTTTGGCATTGTTATTAAAAAATAGTTCTTCAACTGCCATAAAGTCTGGTTTATATTTATGTATTGCTTCATTTATGCCGTCGTAAATAATTTTAAGCCTTTGTTCAATAGGTGTGTGGGCTTTTGTTGTGATGGCAAAATAATCAATAACCCTGAATTTGTTGCCCTTATACTCAATTATTCCAACCCCAACAATTGCAAAGCCGGGGTCTATTCCGAGAATTATCATATTTAATATCCTTTTTTAAAAATCTGAATTTTTGGTATTGTCAACAGCTCTCTATTGTACTATAATATATAATAACATTATTTTTAGTTTAAATCAACAACTGTAATGAAATTGTAAGCGTTGGTAACACTCATGTAAAGAAAGGATGACTATATATGAAACTTTGGGGCGGAAGATTTTCTAAAAATACCGATTCAGAGGTAAACGATTTTAATTCATCAATAAGATTTGATCAAAGAATGTATCGTCAGGATATAAAGGGAAGCATTGCCCATGCCGAGATGCTTGGAAAGTGTGGAATAATAAGTATGGAGGATTCTCTTCTTATTGTTAAAACTCTTGGCGAAATTCTTGCAGACATAGAAGACGGCAAGGTTGAATTTATGATTGATGCCGAAGATATACATATGAATATTGAAACTATTCTTATTAAAAGAATAGGCGATGCAGGAAAAAGACTTCACACCGGCAGAAGCCGTAACGACCAGGTTGCACTTGATATAAGAATGTATTTGAAAGATGAAATAATAAATATTAAAAATATGCTTATATCTTTGGAAAACACACTTCTTACACTTGCAAAAGAACACACAGACACAATTATGCCCGGCTACACACATCTGCAAAAGGCTCAGCCCATAACTCTTGCTCATCACACAATGGCATATTTTGAAATGTTTAAAAGAGACATTATGCGTTTAGACGATTGCTACGAAAGATGCAACATTATGCCCTTGGGCTCAGGTGCTCTCGCGGGAACAACTTATCCTTTAGACAGAGAGTTTGTGGCTGAAAAGCTTGGCTTTAAAGATGTTACACTAAATTCTCTTGACGGTGTTTCAGACAGAGATTTTGTTATAGAGCTGGCATCTGCCCTTTCAATTATTATTATGCACCTTAGCCGTTATAGCGAGGAGCTTATTTTATGGAACACAAACGAATTTCAGTTTGTTGAAATGGACGACAGCTGCTCAACCGGAAGCTCAATTATGCCACAAAAGAAAAATCCCGATGTGGCAGAACTTATAAGAGGTAAAACCGGAAGAGTGTATGGCGATTTAATGAGCATTTTAACAACTATGAAGGGAATTCCCCTTGCATATAATAAAGACATGCAGGAAGATAAAGAGTGCATTTTTGATGCTATTGACACAGTGGAATTATGTATTCCTGTGTTTGAAAAGATGATTGCAACAATGAAAATAAATAAAGACCGCATGTATAATGGTGCCGGCGGCGGATTTACAAACGCAACCGATGCAGCAGATTACCTGGTGAAAAAAGGTATGCCCTTTAGAGAAGCACACGAAGTTATTGGCAAAATGGTTATTTATGCCATTGAATCAGGCAAGGCACTTAGTGAATTTACAATGGAAGAATTTAAAAACTGCTCTACCATTATCGAGAACGATATTTATGAAGCAATTGATTTAAAAACCTGCGTGGAAGACAGAAATATTATTGGAGGACCTGCAAAACAAGCTGTTATGGCTTCAATTAAAAAAGGCGAAGATTTTATTGTTTCTTTGTGATTTGACACTGATACAAAAACTATGGTATTATAAATATGAATAATTTGCAGGAGGTTAAAATATGAACAGCAGAACTTCTTTACTTTGCAAGGCTGCGTCTGTTGCAACTATTGTTGTTACCGCAATTTTATGCATTATAAAAGATAATTTTCTTTTGAAATTAAAGATTGCTTCCGGAGGACTTTTAATAGCACTTCTATTTATGGCTTTGTCAGTTATAATAGATAAAATTCTGGAAACAAGAAAAGAGCAAAAAAGAATTTATGACAGCATTGATAACTTAAGTGAAAAAATAAACATTATGCTTGGTCTTGATAAAACAAGTGTTGCAATTGAAAACCTTAAGGCAGAAACCGCACCTGTATATTCCAGCTCTTCAAACCCTATAATAAAAAGCGAAGAAGATTTAACATGGAACTGCCCCGATTGCGACAATATTGAACTGGCAGTTAATACAGTTTGCTCAAAATGCGGTTATGACAAAAACGAACATTAAACTCTTTTTCAAGGAGGTGTATGGGGGTTACCCTTACTGTTATGGAAAATAAAATTCTTGTTGTTGATGATGAAAAACCTATTGTTGACATATTAAAAATAAATCTTGAAAAAAACGGCTACAAGGTTATTTGTGCTTATGACGGAGAAGCTGCGGTTGAAAAAGCTTTTTCCGATGAGCCTGATTTAATTCTTTTAGATGTTATGCTTCCTAAAACCGATGGCTTTACTGTGTGTAAAAAGGTTAGAGAAAAATCGGCAGTGCCAATTATTATGCTCACTGCAAGAGAAGAAGAGGTTGACAAGGTTCTGGGGCTTGAACTTGGAGCCGATGACTACATGACAAAGCCATTTAGCTTAAGAGAATTAATGGCAAGAGTTAAAGCCAATTTGAGAAGAACACACAGTGCCTCAGGTAGCGAAGCAGGAAACGACGTTATGACATTTGGCGACCTTATTATAGACACTGAAAAATATGAGGTAAGAAAAAAAGATACCGCCATATAACTTACTTTCCGTGAATTTGAGCTTTTAAAATTTTTAGCCACAAGAAAAGGCAAGATTTTTTCAAGAGAGCAGCTCCTTAATAAAGTTTGGGACTATGAATTTTACGGTGATGTGAGAACGGTTGATGTTACAATAAGAAGACTGCGTGAAAAAATTGAGGACAACCCGAGCCTGCCCACATATATTATTACAAAACGCGGTGTAGGATATTATTTCGGAGCATAAAATATGTTTAAAAGTCTTAGTTTGAAAATCGGTGCGATGTTTGTGCTACTGACTATTTCGGTTATAATTTTAATAGGAACATTTATGACCGATACCACCGACAGATATTATCACGATGAATTTAAAAATATAAACAGTAAAGTTTTCAGCGAGGATTATGTGTCTTCCCTTTGTTCTAATTTGGGAATGGAAAATGAAGCACAAAAGATTATAGATAGTGTTTCGGCATATTCAGGCCAGCTTGGAATAGACAGCTTCAGGAACTATTTTCTTTTAGACGGCAAAACTGGAAAACCTCTTGGCGATTATACATCTGACCCTGAAATGAGCCATTCACTTGAACTTTCGCCAAATATTTTTTCGGCAATGAGTGGCAGGATTGGAAACGAAGTTTCTTCGGAGCAGAGTTTTATGGACTATGCTGTGCCGATAAAAATTAAAAATGATGTTAAATATATTGTTTATATTAAAGATTTAAAAGAAGATACCAACAGTATTTTAAGAAGCATTTTTTCAATTATTTTGCAGGCACTTCTTTTGGGAATTGCCATTTCTTTGGTTTTTGCGGTTCTTCTTTCGATTACTATTATATCCCCTATAAAATCACTAACCCAGAGGTCGAAGAAAATGGCATCGGGTGATTTTGATTATGTTATGGACATAAGATCGCCCGACGAAATAGGTCAGCTAACCGAAACCTTTAACTATATGGCTAGCGAACTCAAAACCACAATGAGTGCCATACAAAGCGAAAAAGAAAAGGTTGAAACAATTGTTCGCTATATGACCGACGGTGTTATGGCTTTTGATACAAAGGGTATGATAATTCATATTAACCCTGCTGCAAGAAAACTTCTTCACAGAAAAAACATTGACAAAAAAAGCTTTGATGAAATATTTTCAGAATATGAAATAAATTTAGGGCAGATTCTTTATTTAAAGCATTTCAGCACAACCGAAAGAGTTATAAACTATGAAGGAAGGGAAATAAGTGCATATTTTGCTCCCTTTAAAACCGACGATAAGTCGGGCGGTGTGGTTGTTGTTTTAAGAGATATCACCGAAAGAGAAAGATTAGAAAAATCAAGAAAAGAATTTGTGGCAAATGTTTCACACGAATTAAGAACACCACTAACCACTGTAAAGAGCTACACCGAAACTCTTTCTGACCTTGTTTCAGATGAAAACTTTGATGGTAAAATGTTTTCTTCTTTTTTAAGGGTTATTGAAAGTGAAACAGACCGCATGACAAGGCTTGTTAAGGATTTACTCCTTCTATCGAGTTTGGGACACAGTGCAGGTGAAGAAAGCTTTGAAAAAATTGACATAGCATTTTTAA
>JAGBXL010000130.1 GCA_017629325.1 Clostridia bacterium
ACAGAGGCGGATTTCGACCTTTTCTATTCACTCTTCGGTATTCACTTTTCTCTAATCTTTATATTTTTCGGCTTCATTTACAAGTTTTCTTAACCTGTGATTTACTCCCGATTTTCCAATGGGGCTTGAAAGCATGCTTCCAAGTTCCTGAAGGCTCATTTCTCTGTATTCCAGCCTTAAATCTGCAATTTCTTTAAGCTGCATGGGAAGATTATCGTAAACGCCAAGCCTTTTTAGTTTTTCTATGGCTCTTACCTGGATAAGCGATGCTTCAACAGTTTTATTAAGATTTGCATTATCACAATTTGTTTTGCGGTTTATGTTGTTTCGCATATCCTTCATTATTTTTACATTGTGATATTCCATTAAAGAATCAAAGGTATCGAGCATAACGAGCATATCGGTTACCTCGCTGCCCGTTTTGAAATAGAGAACATAATTTGATTTTCTTATAACAATTTTGGGAGAAAATTCGCAGGAATTTAAAAGCTTTTGAAAATCGCGACTGAGTTTAAAATGCGATGTTACAAATTCCAGATGATTGTTTTTTTGAGGGTCGGAAACAGAGCCTCCTCCTAAAAACGCTCCCATTATAAATGCTTTTTTTAATGAAACACTTTCTATAACCGAAGAAGAAATCCGAAAGCTTATAAATGAATTCAAACTATCGCCTCTTTTTAAAAGACCTGTTATATAAAAAAGCTCCTCAATATATTTTTCATCATCTACTGCAACTATATACATAATGTTTTTTGCGGTTTTATGTATGGTGAGTTTGGCAACTATGGAAAACTCGTTTTTTATAAGTGTGTAGAGAGTGCGGGCTATTTTAGGATTTTCTGTTGTAAAGCGGAGCTTTTTTCTGTTATCACTTTTTATAAGGCGACCGCCAAAGCAGAGCATACCTAAAACAAAGCTTAAATTCTGCTTGCGATTGCCTTCAAAATTTTTAATTATTTCATTTTTAACATCTGCCGAAAACGACACGGTATGCACCTCCTTTTAGCCTTTTTCTATATCGCGGTGAGAAACATTAGCATTATAGCCCTTTGATATTAAATAATCAAAAAGCTCAATTGCAACAGTTACCGAACGGTGTCTGCCGCCTGTGCAGCCAATGGCAACTGTTATACTTTCCTTTTGTGCCATTAAAGACTGCGAAATATACATTTCTAAAAAAGATTTGAGCTTTGAAATATATTCAAAGGCTTCGGGCGTGCTTTTGACATATTCTCTAACACTCAAATCAAGCCCTGATTTTTCTTTTAAATCTTCATCATAATAAGGGTTTGGCAGAAAGCGAACGTCCTGAACAAAATTTGCATCTTCTGCCATGCCATATTTATAGCCAAAGCTCATTATATTTATTTTTATATCTTCTTTATTACTCATTTGTGTGCATCTTCTTTATTTAATAATTTTAACCTCCGGCTCTAAATCTACACCGAACTTTTCTTTTACTATCCTTTGAATATGTGAAATAAGATTTGTAACATCGCCAAAAGTGGCACCGCCCATATTAACCACAAAGCCGCAGTGCTTTTGGGAAACCATTGCTCCGCCTACTTGATATCCCCTTAAACCTGCATCGTCTATAAGCTTAGCTGCAAAATAGCCTTCAGGCCGTTTAAATGTGCTTCCGGCACTTGGAAGCTCTATGGGCTGTTTTTCTTTTCGTTTTAAAGAAAGCTCATTCATAAGCCTTTTTATTTCTTCACTATTGCCCTTTTTAAGCTTTAAGGAAGATGAAAGAATTATTTCACCGTTTTCAAATCTGCTTTTGCGGTATAAAAATTCATGCTCTGTTCTTGTGCATTTTTTAACTGTGCCATCTAAATCTATATATTTTGTTGTTACAACAACATCTTTCATTTCGCCGCCATAAGCTCCTGCATTCATAACTATTGCACCGCCAAGGCTTCCGGGAATTCCCGATGCAAATTCAAAGCCTGTTAAAGAATTTTCCAAGGCTACAGATGCAATTCTTGAAAGAAGTGTGCCTGAAGAGGAATAAATTGTGTCATCTATGCAAGATACATGAGAATAGTTTTTTCCAAGGCACAAAACACAGCCTCTTATTCCCTCATCTGAAACAAGAAGATTTGAGCCATTGCCTATAACTGTGCAGTTTAATTTGTTTTCTCTTAAAAAATTTATAGAAGAAACGGCTTCTTCTTCTGTTTTGGGGCTTATAAATATATCGGCAGGGCCGCCTATTTTAAATGATGTGTGATTGCTCATTGGTTCATCTTTAAAAACATCTATACCAGGGATAGCTTTCTTTAAAGATGAAATAATTTTATTTATATCTATGTTGTCCACAACCTTTTATTTTTTACTATATGGGAATTTACGCTGTTTTTTGTTCGCGAGAGTAAATGTTAATTAGTTTCAGCTCGCAACATGGGTGCAGGCTCAGCCTGCTTTTATTTGCCTAAAAATGCAGCACCCACTATTCCTGCATCATTTCCGAGGCGTGCAACTGTTATTTCACAAGGAGTGATATATGATGCACCATAGGTTTTTCCTTTTATATATTCTTTTATGGGCTTTAAAATATTATCACCCTGACGGCTTATTCCGCCGCCTATGGCAATTACGGAGGGTTGGAAAATATTTATTATATCAATAAGGCCTTCGCTGATGTATTTAATATAGTTATCTATAACTTTTTTAGCGGTTTTGTCGCCTTCTTTAGCTGTATCAAAAACAAGCTTACCATTTGAACGGCCACCGTTTTTTTCTATGTTTTTTGCAAGAAGAGAATCAGGATTATTTTGGGCAGCTCTTTTGCTGTCGCGGATAAGTGCCGTTGCAGAGGCATAACATTCCCAGCAGCCATCTCTTGAGCATGAGCATTTTTCTCCGTCCATCATTAGACGGATATGACCGATTTCACCCGCAGAACCGTTTGAGCCTGTGTAGAGCTTTTTGTTTATTATTATTCCGCCTCCAACACCTGTTCCCAAGGTTACCGCAACAAAGTTTTCTACGCTGTCGTCATTTAATGCAAAATATTCGCCAAGGGCCGCACAGTTTGCATCATTACCGATATATATGGGTTTATTTATATATTTTTTTAGTTCCTCTGTAACAGGAGCGTTATTTAAATTTATGTTTGCAGTATATATAACAACACCGTTTTTATCGTCAACAGAACTTGGAAAACCTATTCCTATTGATTTTACATCGTCTAAAGAAACATTTGCTTCTTTAAGAGTTTTAAAAATTAAATCTGCCATATCCTTTATAAGCTCGGTATAATGACTATCTTTCTTTGTTGCAATTGCACAGGATTTTAATATTTTGCCATCTTCTGTAACAACACCGGCTTTTATACCTGTTCCGCCAACATCAACGCCAATATAATACATTTAATTTCTCCTATTTAATATATTTATTCTTCGTCATCATGTTTTGCCATACCCGACATAACTCTGTTATTAAGTTCCTCTGCAGCGTTATAACCCATTTTCTTCTGACGGTTATTCATAGCTGCAACCTCAATTACAACAGCAAGGTTTCTTCCTGGTTTAACAGGAATTGTTATTGAAGGAATGTTAATACCCAGAATCTCGGTATATTCTGTTGTGAGGCCGAGTCTGTCATACTGCTTTTTATCTTGCCACAGTTCAAGATTGATTATAAAATCTATTTTTTCAACATTTTTAACCGCACCGATACCAAATATCGTTTTAACATCTACTATTCCGATACCGCGAAGCTCTATAAAATGCCTTATAACATCGGGAGCAGAGCCTAAAAGAGATATATCGGAAACTCTTTTGATTTCAACTGCATCATCGGCAACTAAACGATGCCCTCTTTTTACAAGCTCTATTGCAGCTTCGCTTTTTCCAACACCGCTATCTCCAAGAAGAAGAATACCCTCACCGTAAACCTCAACCAGAACACCGTGCATGGTCTGGCGGGGGGCTAATTCAACATTTAAAAAAGCAATAAGTGCACTTACAAAACGCGATGTTGTAACCTTGCTTTTTAAAACGGGAGTATTGTATTTTTGAGCAACCTCAATCATTTCTTCGGGGACCTTCATATCACGGGTTACAATAACGCAGGGAATCTTTTTTGCAAAAAGCTTTTCAAGAGAAGCTTTTCTTTCTTCACTTGTCATTTTTTCAAGATATGAAAATTCAACCCTGCCCATTACCTGTATGCGATTATTATAGAAATAGTCAAAAAATCCGGCAATCTGAAGTCCGGGGCGGTTTACCTCGTTTGTTACAATTTTTGTTTTTTCGTATTTTTCAAAAACATAAACCGGCTCAAGTTTGAACTCATTTACTATTTTGCCAAGCTCAACACTGAATGTATAATCTTCCATAGAGCATTACCTCCAATTTGTTTTGGTATATTATACACTATTTTTATGTAAAATTAAATAGTTTTAACTAAATTTCTTTTTAAATTTGCTAAAAAGTAACAGATTTTCAATAATTACAAAAAAATTTCAAAAATTGCTTGCAATATTCTTTTTTTTCTGCTATAATAACTTTTGTTTTATGAATGGGTAAATTATTTAGGAGGTGCAT
>JAGBXL010000002.1 GCA_017629325.1 Clostridia bacterium
ATTATGACCTAAAACATAAGAGTTTTTGGATAATTTTTAGTGCGGAGGGTGAAGATGGGCTGACGCCCTTCAAACCCGACAAGCAAAAAAGTGCCGAAAACTCTATGTTTTAGGCGGGTTCGGATAGTACCCCAATGGCTATGTAAAAAAGAGGCTGTAACAAAATGATTTTCGGGACGTCCGGGAGGCCGTCCCCTACATATATATTGTTTGTGTATTATACATACAAAACAATTTGTAGGGTTCGGTGTCCCAGGCGAACCGTTCTTTTACATTTTGTTACAGCCTTTTTTTAATTCTCTTCCGCAGACGATAAAACGCTCTGCTCTATTTCTATATTTGCATCTGATGGTACTGTTTGTGGCGGAGGCGTTTGCACCTCGGCAGATACCGTGGTATCTTCTTTTTCTTCAAGCGGAGGCACTTCTTTTTTCTTTGTGCCAACTCTTATTTCTTTTGATATGGGGGTGTAGCTGCTCTTTGCCAAAAGTTTTCTTGATACAACCTCGCCGTTTTCTTTTATAATTTTATATGTTTCAACCTTTGTTCCATTTGAGCCTGCCTCTTCCACCCTGCTTTCACCCTCATACATGGTGTCGTCTTTTATTTCAACTGTGCCAAATGGAATGTAGCCGGTGATAACGCTCTCAACCGAGATTTCTTTTAAGTATTTTCCTCTTCCGTAAATATTTACTGTAAGAGTGCTTCCGTTGCCTATGATTTCAATTTTAACGGGAGTTTCTTTATTATTTTTTATTTTAAAATCTATGCTTCCGTAAGACACTGTGGCATCTCTGCCAAGAGGAACATAGGAAACCGGCATACTATGATTTGTGCGGTAAGCTATTTCAAGGTCGGCAAGAACTGCGGCATTATATAAAGTTGACGAAACCTGACAAATTCCACCACCAATACCATCTATAACCTTTCCGCCGCTATAAACATGAGCTATTTTATAGCCTGCACCGGAAGTTCTGGGGCCAACAACATTATTAAAAGAAAAAACCTCACCGGGATTTAAGCTTATTCCATTTATTTTTGATGAAGCTAAATGAATATTTGCCTTTCTGTTTGCACTGCTTGTGCTGTAATCCGTGGAATATGTGCCGATTATGGTATCTAAATATTCCGCTTCAAGCTGTGCCGCCGTTACTTCGGGTTGGGTGAGCTTTGCGGGAATTCTATAACCCTCTGTTGAATTAACATTCTTTTTAAGAATTTCTCTTGCTTTCTCGGCGTCTAATTCCACACCAACAACCTCGGGAGTTATAACTATTTCTTCGCCCTTTTCAGTAACAAAAGCATCTTTTGCTTCGCGGTTATATTCCTTTATAAATTCATCTATATCTATAGGGTCGGGCAGGGCATCTTCAATATTTAAGCTTATAACCTCTGAAAGCTTATCTTCCATTGCAGCTTTTGATATTAAATCCAGAAGCTTTTGTGCCGGGGCAAGTCTGCCCTTTTTGCCATTAAAAACTATAAGCTCATCTTCGCCGAATTCAACCCTATGCTGCTCTACATCGGTAACCTTTTCGCCGAGCTTTTCATTTATGGCATACTGCAAAACATTATAGTCGCCCGATATAATAAGGTCTATATTGGCTTTGTTTTGCAAAAGCTTAATCATATTTATGGTTTTTGAAAAAATGTTTTCATCTTTACCATAGGAAAGAGCCTTATCGGCAGTTGCTTCATAGTCTGCCTTTAGTGAAAACGCAGAGCCGTATATATCAAACTCTGTTCCCTCACAATTAACTCTTACATTGATATCTTTTATATCATAGGCTTTGGCAAGCTCGCGGATAGCCTGTGATTTGGTTTTGCCGCTTAAATCTACCTTGCCCACGCTTATTCCTTTATATATATTATCGGTTGATGCCATATACATAAATACTCCGCCCGCAATAATGCAAAAGATTATTATTGCACAGAGTATGCCTATAACAACCGCCGTTTTTTTCGATTTTTTAGGTTGAAGAGATTCTGACATTTACAAATCCTCCGATTTTATCTGTCTGTATTTATAATATGCTTAAATTTAGTGATTTATCATCTTTTAAGTATGTTTGATTAAAAATAATGCCTTGGCGGAGATTTACTCCGCCAAGGCACATTTATGCAAAGCTTTAATTAGTTCTGAGCCATGCGTTTGTAAACTTCGTATCTTTCGATAAGGTCTTTTTCAGCTTTATCGAAGAGCTGTGCTGCAATTTCAGGATATGCTTTCTGGAGCATGAGGTATCTGTTTTCGTTCATCATGAAGTCTTTGATTTCGCCTGTGGGCTCTTTAGAATCAAGATCGAAAGGATTCTTGCCCTGTTCTTTGAGTTCAGGGATATATCTCCAGAGGTGCCAGTAA
>JAGBXL010000131.1 GCA_017629325.1 Clostridia bacterium
CAAAGGGTATGGGGGCTTTGGGGCTTCCAGGTGATTATTCATCTCAATCACGCTTTGTAAGGGCAGCATTTGTTAATTTAAATATTTCACATAGTGATGATGACTATAACATAATAAATGATTTTTTTCATATTTTAAATTCTGTTTATCAGCATAAGGGCTGTGTTAAAACAGATTTAGGTGAAGAACATACTCTGTATTCCTCCTGCTGCGATTTAAATAGCGGAATTTATTATTACAAATGCTACAACATCAACAATATAAATGCAGTAGATATGTATAAAGAAAACTTAAATTCTTCAAAACTTATAGTATATGAATTGGAAAATAAACCAACACTAAACATTCAAAATTAAAACATAAGCTGCAATTCTATTTAGGGAATTGCAGCTTGTGTTTTTTTATGTTATAATTGACACACGCTGTATATTAAGCCAAAACGCTTAATATACATATGAAATTACACCGCAAGCTATTTTTATACTGGAATTACCAGAGGGTTGAGTTGTAAAGTCATCGGGTGCGGAGTGGATTATAATGGTTTTTCCTATTATTTCCTCAGCGGTAAATCGGTTTGTTAAAAATGCGGAAAAACCAAGCCCGTTTGCACCAAATATAGGTGGCAGGTCGCCTGCATGATAGGGGTGATTGCAATTATTGGGATTATAGTGTGTCATGGCATCAGCGAACGGATCGGTGCTGTTGCCTGTGCAACTATCTCCACTGTGGATATGAACTGCAAATATAGGTTTTTCACAAATACTATCTGATACAGGCAATCCCTTTAGTTGAATGCAAACCAGTACACCTGCCTGTACTTTATAAAAGTATGCAGTACCATTTATATATGGATATTCATTACTCCCATTTATTTTTGCAAACGCATAAGGCCTTTTTTTAATATTCAGTATAGAATTGTTAAACATATAAATCACCTGTAAAATCCTTTTTGTATATAATATGCTTGATATTACACAGTTGTGATTTTATGGATATGACTTAACATCAGTTTAAACACAAATATGTAGAAAATGAAAAAGGTGATTGTCATAAAAGAAATAATACAAAAGACACTTATTTCTATGGGTGAGGAAGATTATAAAGAATTTAGTTCTAATCTTATGCCAACAGTTGAAAAAGATAGGGTAATAGGAATACGGATTCCTGTTCTCAGAAAGTATGCAAAGGAATTGGAAAATTATGATGAGTTTTTAACAAATCTTCCTCATAAATATTTCGAAGAAAATAATCTTCATGCATTTTTAATTGAAAGAGAGATAGATTTTGGCAACTGCATAGAAAAAATTGAGAATTTTTTGCCCTTTGTTGATAACTGGGCAACTTGCGACAGTATGAAGCCAAAAGTTTTAAAAAAAGAACCCGAAAAACTTCTGAAATATATCAAAAAATGGCTAAAATCAAAAGATGTTTATGCAGTTAGATATGCAATAAATTTACTGATGAGTTTTTATCTTGATGAAAATTTTAATAAAGATTATCTTTTAATTGTTGCAAATGTCAAGTCTGATGAATATTACATAAATATGATGCGGGCATGGTTTTTTTCAACCGCACTTGCAAAACGCTATAAAGAAACCCTACATTATATAGAAAACAGCGTGCTTGATATATGGACACATAATAAAACAATACAAAAGGCAATTGAAAGCCGTAGGATATCAAAGGAGCAAAAGCAGTATTTAAAAACTTTAAAAAGATAAATTAAAACTCTTTTGTCTTAATTTAATGCCAATAGAAAAAGGAGATTATAAAATGAAAGTCTTTGTTATAAGACACGGCGAAAGCGAAAATAACTTAAATAAACTCTGGACAGGCTGGCAAGATGCTGAGCTAACTGCTAAAGGCATAGAAGATGCAAAAAAGGCAGGGGAGTATCTACGTGGTATTTCATTTGACAAAATATATTCAAGCGACCTTAAAAGAGCACAGGACACCGCCAAAAATGCGATACCCAATTGCATTTACGAAACAAATATGAGTTTAAGAGAAGTAAACATAGGCTCAATTGCAGGAACACCTCTTGCATCTATACCTATGGAGCAAAAAGATAATATATCTCTTGTTGGCTATACAGAATTTGGCGGAGAATCAAAGGGAGAATTTGAAAAAAGGGTATCTGACTTCATGAAAGAACTTGAAAAATCAGATTATGAAAATATTGCTGTTTTCTCACACGCCGGTTGGCTTCGTAAGTTTTTAAATCTAGTGCTTCAAACTTATATTCCCGCAAAGCATCTTTGCTGCAATAACTGTGTTATAGGTGTTTTTGAATATATCGGCGGAAAATGGAAGCTTCATAGCTGGATAAATATGCTGTGATACATATATTAACCTTATAGATACCAGAGGAATGTAAAATGGATATTATACAAAATTTTTACAATAATTTAGCATCAGAATATGATAAGCTCTTTGAAAACTGGCAAACCACAACAAAAGAGCAGGCAGTAATATTAAATAAAATCTTTTGCGATAATGGATTTGAAAAAGAGGCAAAACTCTTGGATTGTGCCTGCGGCATAGGAACCCAGGCAATAGGGCTTGCCTTGGCGGGATATAGCGTAACCGCATCTGATATCAGCACAGCAGAACTTTTGGAAGCGAAAAGGAGAGCCGAAGAAAATAAAACCCAAATTCATTTTGAAAAAGCAGACTTCCGCACTCTTGAGAGCACATTTTCTCAAAGGTTTGACATTATAATTGCAATGGATAACGCTCTGCCACACATGCTAATAAAAGAAGATCTGGAAAAGGCAATAAAAAGCATAACAAACTGTCTTGCTCCAGGCGGCATGTTTGTTGCCAGTATAAGAGACTACGACCGAGTTTTAAATGAAAAACCCCCGTATTCTCCTCCGTATATACATAAAATGCAAAACGGGCAGAGAGTTTGTTTCCAAACATGGAACTGGGAGGGTGATATTTATAATCTCACCCAGTATATTATAGATGATGATAAAGAATTATCTGTAAAAAAATTTGAATGTAAATACAGAGCCGTTCGTAGAGAAGAAATCACCAATATACTTGTTTCCTGCGGCTGCACCAATGTGGAATGGAAATTTACTGAAGAAACAGACTTTTATCAGCCCATTGTAATAGCAAAAAAATAATTCACAAAAATGTTTTCAATTTTCACACATTCTTCACAAACAGATGTTATAATGACAAAAAATACCAATGATATCATACCAAAAATTTGTTAAAGTAAAGGAGAATTAAAATGAAAAGATTTTTAAGCCTTATTCTTACAGTAACAGTTTTGGCATCTATGTTCTCTGTTGGCATATCTGTTTTTGCAGATAAAACAAAAGCTCCAAAACACAAAAGCTTTTGCTTATGCAAAAACAGCGATGGTAGCTGTGATAGTGCTGGCATGCATTTTGGCAGATTCAAAGTAGGAAGCGACGGCAACAGATTTGCATGGGGCAGAAACAGAGGTAACCGTCCCAATAAATTTAATGTGTCAAGCGATGGTGCGTGGAAGAAAGAATTTAAAGCATCAAGTGATGGCAACAGATTTACATGGGGAAGAAACAAGCATAACCGCCCCAATAAATTTAATGTGTCAAGTGATGGTGCATGGAAGAAAGAATTTAAAGCATCAAGCGACGGCAACAGATTTGCGTGGGGCAGAAATAAGCATAACCGCCCCAATAAATTTAACGTGTCAAGCGATGGTGCGTGGAAGAAAGAATTTAAAGTATCAAGTGATGGCAACAGATTTGCATGGGGCAGAAATAAGCATAGCCGCCCCAATAAATTTAACGTGTCAAGCGATGGTTCATGGAAGAAAGAAATTAAAGCATCTAGCGATGGAAATAAATTCCCGCAAAGAAAAGCAAGGGGACACAAATTTCCTGCTAAAAAACATAGCCCAAATAAAAATATGTTTTTTCCATGGAATAAAAGCAATATGAACTTTTTTGAAAAAGGTAAAAATTTTAAACCCTTTAAGAACTAACACGAATTAAAATGAAAAATATAGTTACAGTTTTTCTAATATGGAATATATTTGTTTTTGCACTATTTGGTTTTGATAAATACCGTGCCAAAAAGCAAAAACGCAGAGTTAGCGAAAAAAATCTTATTTTAGCATCACTTTTTCAGGGGGCAACAGGTGGGATTTTTGCTATGGTTATTTTTAATCATAAAACCGCCAAACCAAAATTTCGCATTTTAATTCCTGTTTTTGTGATTGAAAACACTATAATATTTTATTATTTATATAATTATCTAAACTAAAAAATAATGTAAAAAATCACTAGTGATTTTTTACATTATTTTTGTTTATAATTTTTTCTTCTTTTAAAAGCTGCTTTTTATATTCTGTCGGTGTCATATTCATGTGCTTTTTATAGAGCCTGAAAAAGTTGGAATAGTTTTTAAAACCAACCTCATAGCAGGTTTCCTCAATAGAACTGTTGTTTTTAATTAAATAGTTAAAAAGCTGAATCCTTCTTATGATAACATAATTCCATATTGAAATACCAACCTGCTCTTTAAAAAGGTGGGAAAGGTGCGATTTTCCAACATTAAATGAATCAGCTATTTCCCCAATATCAATATCCTCTTTAATGTGAACTTTAATATATTTTATAATATCATTAATAAGCTTATTCTCGTGGGCGGTTCCGCCTTCTTCATTGCAAAGCGGAATAATTTTGCGGCTTAAATTTATTAAAAACTCAACTATTTTGCATATACACAAAACAGTGTTTGCCTTGTCGGAACTTTTTGCAAGTTCAAGAATGTTTAAAAGCTCGTTTCCAATGTTTTGACTATCCACGATTTTTGCAGGAATTTTGTTTCCAATTGCTTTTTTTCTTTTAAAAAAGCCTTCAAAAATACCTGTGTTTTCAATTGGAAAGTTTTTTAATATACTCTCTTTTGGAGCCATAATAATTCTTTCATGGAATTTGGCATCATCAACATTAAGCTGAAAAAGTTCATTCGGGTTAACAAGAACCATATCGCCTTCGTCAATGTCATATTGCTTTCCCTCAATTTTAATATTGCCCGTGCCATGAATAAAATATATTATCAGAATATTGTGTTCATAGTGCATATACCGTGCAGTTGATTTGCCACCGTGAGAGGCTCTTAAATGATATAAATAATAACCGCAGTTAGTGTCATAATAGGTTTCGTTATATTCTTTATCCATAATGCCCCTCCTTACTTTATTTTGATATATTATACATAATTTAAGTCAGCCTGTTAAGTATATAGACTATTTGTATCGCAATTCTTGTTGATTATGCATTTTTTTTATGATAAAATAAAATCAGCATCATACCACTGGAGGAAATCTTAATGAATCTGTATTTTGCACCCCTTGAGGGCATAACCACTTATACTTTCAGAAACACTCACCGCGAGCTTTTCGGCCTCTGTGATGAATACTATGCACCCTTTATTGTTCCCACAGACAATGAAAAAATAAGCCTTAAAACTCTGCGTGATATAAGCCCCGAAAAAAATATACAAAACCCAAAAGTTCAGGTTATGTGCACAACTGCAAGTGCCTTTTGTGAGTTTTCTAAAAAGATAAAAACCATAGGCTATAATGAGGTAAATCTTAACCTTGGCTGTCCTTCCGGAACAGTTGTAAAAAAATCAAGAGGCTCTGGTGCTCTTAAAGATACCGACTCTCTTGATAGATTCTTTGACGGCATATTTTCTGGCACAGATATAAAAATAACAGTTAAAACCCGTGCAGGCTTTTATTCTCACGATGAATTTGAATCTCTTATGAATATTTATAATAAATATCCCATAAAAGAACTAATAGTTCACCCCAGAGTCCGCGAGGAATACTATAAAGGTGAGCCAAATATGGAAAGTTTTGATAAAGCATATTATAAAACCAACACAAAGCTTTGTTATAATGGCAATATCTATTTTGTGTCCGACTACCTCAATCTATGCAATAAATATAAAAACTTAAATTCTGTTATGATAGGCAGAGGTGCTGTGAGAAATCCTGCAATTTTCAGAGAAATAAAAGGCGGAGAACCTTTAAAAACGGAAGAACTAATAAGATTTTCAAAGCTTTTGGAAGAAAGATACTTTGCACTTCTTGATTCCGACAGATACACTCTCCACCGCCTTAAAGAAATATGGATATATGCAATGGATAATTATAAAGATGAAAAGAAAATTTTAAAGGCAGTGAAAAAATCCTCAAAGCTATCCGAACTCAATTCCGCAATAGAAAATCTTCCTTATTTAAAATAAAATCGGTTCAAAAATTTGAACCGATTTTATTTTATTAAAAGTGGGATAATTATTCCTAATATAACAATTCCCGCACACATAAGCTTATATAATATATTCTTTTCTTTAAACACAAGCCAACCTGTTAAAACAGTTACAATAACGGATGATTGCTTGATAAGTGTCATAAGTGTGACTTCACTTGCAGGATTTGCGTTTGCCTCAAAAAGAAGCTTGTCGCCAAACACAAGAGAAAAACTCATAAGAGGTATCCAATAGTTTCCGTAGAGAGATTTAACTGAAATCTTTTCTTTTTTTATAAGAAGGATAACTCCGTATATAACAGACATAAAAAACATAAACCAAAATTGAAGCTGTCCCGATGCCATGTGCTTCATAAGAACCTTGTCAAGTGTTCCTGATATTGCATTGAAAAAGCAGTTTAAAAGTGCTGCTGTGAGTATGGGAAGAGTAAGCTCTTTAGACCCGTTTTTATCTTTTTTAATATTAACAAGGTAGAGCCCTAAAACAACAAGTATCACCCCAATAGCTTTTGGAAGCGTAAAGCTTTCCCCAAGGGCAAAAACTCCTAAAAGTGTTGAAAACACCATCCTTGATAAATCCACAATGCCATATAAACTAACAGACATATTTTTTATTGCAATTAGTGAAAATATCCAGGCTGTGCAGCATACTGCTGATTTCACAAAGGCATAAAAAATAAAAATGGGTTCTAATTCCAAGGCTTCCTTTGTGTAGGGGAGAGTAAATAAAAAACCGATGAAAGTGTAGAAGAATAAAATCTCATTTGAGCTGCTTTTTTTTAGAGCAGCTTTTTTCATTCCTTCCC
>JAGBXL010000132.1 GCA_017629325.1 Clostridia bacterium
ATGTGCGAAGCTGCAATAAGCTACACCACAAGCCCTGTTCATAACGAAGATTATTTTGTTAAGCTTGCCTGCACTTTAGAAAAAATGGGTGCCGACACAATCTGTATCAAGGATATGGCAAACCTGCTTCTTCCTTACGATGCATACAGCCTTGTTAAAAAGCTTAAAGAAAATGTTAGTGTTCCCATTCATCTTCACACACACAACACATCAGGAACAGGCGATATGACAAATCTTTTAGCTGCTCAGGCAGGTGTTGATATTGTTGACTGTGCTCTTTCTCCTCTTGCAAATGGCACAAGTAACCCTGCAACAGAAGCTATGGTTGCAACTCTTAAAGGAACTGAAAGAGACACAGGTCTTGATTTAACTAAGCTCTCTAAAGCAGCTGCTCACTTCCGCGGTATTGCAAATGAATTAAAACAGAGAGGCGATTTAGACCCCAAGGTTTTAAATGTTGATGCCAACACACTTTTATATCAGGTTCCCGGCGGTATGCTCTCTAACCTTATTTCACAGCTCAAGCAAAACAATGCCGAAGATAAATACTATGAAGTTTTAGCAGAAGTTCCAAGAGTAAGAGAAGATTTTGGTTACCCACCACTTGTAACACCTACAAGCCAGATTGTTGGTACACAGGCTGTGCTCAATGTTTTATCCGGCGAAAGATATAAAATGATTACAAAAGAATCAAAAGGTCTTTTAAAGGGTGAATATGGTCAGCTTCCTGCTCCTGTAAACGAGGAAGTAAGAAAGAAAGCAATCGGCGATGAAGAAGTTATAACAGTTCGTCCTGCCGACCTTTTAGAGCCCGAACTTCCCAAATACACCGAAGAAACAAAAGATATTGCTAAATGTGAAGAAGATGTACTGAGCTATGCTCTTTTCCCACAGGTTGAAAAAACATTCTTTGCAAACCGTGATAAAAAAGCTTCTTCATCTGATGAAGTAAGAACTATATATGTTCAGGATTTATCTTAAATAAAAGGAGATGTAAAAATAATCCAGACCGCAAAAGGCAGAAACAAAGGCAAATAAAAACTTATACAAATCTATAAACACTAAAATTTTATATATATGTTGAAAAATATCGTTTTTAACGATATTTTTCTCTTATATTATGCCTTTTGCTATGAACAAAGTTCACCACTCGCAGTACCTTTGTACAGCTTCGGGTTATCACCCCAAGTAAGAATTTATCTTACTTGAGGTTCACTTTGTCCATTCTAAATTATTTTTCCTATCTCCAAACAATGAGTGTAAGCCTAAAAAACTTACACTCATTCTTTTTATTTATAATTCCTTGCTTTTTCCCTTTGTTTAATGTATAATATTAAGTTAGATATTATTTCTAGGAAAATTATAGAAAACAGGTGTGAAAATGAACGATTATATAGTTAGAGCAGTAACAGATGACGGGCTTATAAGAGCCTTTGGCTGCTACACAAAAAACACAGTGGAAGAGGCAAGAAAGCTGCACCAAACATCTCCCGTTGCAACAGCGGCACTTGGAAGGCTACTTAGCTCTAGTGCAATGATGGGCTATATGCTTAAAGGCGAAAAAGACCTTGTAACCCTTCAGTTAAATGGCAAAGGTCCACTTGGAAGAGTTCTGGCAGTTTCGGGAAGCGACTCTCTTGTTAAAGGCTATGTTGATAACCCCGCAGTTGATATCCCCTTAAATTCAATGGGAAAACTCGATGTTGGAAGTGCTGTTGGCACAGACGGCTTTATAACAGTTATTCAGGATTTAGGCTTAAAAGAGCCATACATAGGAAAAATTCCTCTTGTATCGGGTGAGGTTGGCGATGATTTAGCAAAATACTTTGCCATTTCCGAGCAGGTGCCTTCAGTTGTTGCACTGGGTGTATTGGTAGATAAAGATTACAGCGTTAAAAATTCAGGCGGATTTATAATTCAGCTTATGCCCGATGCCACAGATGAAGATATAACAAAAATCGAAGAAAACCTTAAAAATATAACAAGTGTAACCGATATGCTTGAAAAGGGTATGACAATTGAAGAAATAATGGGCGTAGCCCTAGCTGGCTTTGATTTTCACTTTACCGACAAAAAAGAAACCTCATTTTACTGCAACTGCTCAAAAGAAAGAGTAAGAAAGGTTTTAAAATCTGTTGGACAAGATGAACTTAAAGCCATTATAGAAGAAGACGGCAAGGCCCAGATGTGCTGCCATTTCTGCAATAAAAAATACGAATTCAACAAAGAAGAGCTTGAAGAAATACTAAACGAAACTAAAAATAAGTGAGGTAAAATCAAATGAAAAAACTTTGTATATTCGATTTAGACGGAACCCTCTTAGATACCCTCCCCACAATTGCCTACTACTGCAATTTAACCTTAAGAGAATTTAATCTCCCCGAAATCCCTGAGGAAAGATACAAATATCTTGTGGGAAACGGTGCTAAGGTTCTTATTGAAAGAATGATAGATGAGGTTGGTGCCGACAGGAAAAAATATTTTGATAAAATGTTTAAATTCTATAATAAAGAATATGATAAAAATGTAAGCTATCTCACCAAAGCCTTCGACGGTGTGCCCGAATTATTGGCAGGGCTTAAAGAGATGGGAATCGGCACAGCCGTTATATCAAATAAGCCCGATTTTGCCGCAGTAAATGTGGTTAAGCTCTTTTTGGGCGATC
>JAGBXL010000133.1 GCA_017629325.1 Clostridia bacterium
CAACGGTGTGTCAAGAGAAGACGGCTTCATGATTACAGTTGCATCTGAAGTTATGGCAATACTTTGCCTTGCTTCTGATTTCAACGATTTAAAAGAAAGACTTTCAAAAATCATAGTTGCCTATGATTTTAGCGGCAATCCCGTAACAGCAGGTCAGCTAAATGCCGCAGGTGCCATGGCACTTCTTTTAAAAGATGCAGTTAATCCTAATTTGGTTCAGACTTTAGAGAACACTCCCTGCCTTATGCACGGCGGTCCTTTTGCAAACATAGCTCATGGATGCAACAGTGTAATTGCAACAAAGCTTGCTCTTAAACTAGCCGACTATGTTATAACAGAAGCAGGCTTCGGTGCAGATTTAGGTGCCGAAAAATTCCTCGACATAAAATGCCGCAGTGGAAAATTAACCCCCAATGCAGTTGTTGTTGTTGCAACAGTTCGTGCTCTTAAATATAACGGCGGAGTGGCAAAAGCTGATTTAAAAGAAGAAAATCTCGATGCTCTTAAAAAGGGTATCTCTAACCTTGGTAAGCATGTTGTTAATATGAAAAAATACGGTGTTCCCGTTATTGTTGCCATAAACGAATTCTACACCGACAGCGAAGCCGAAAAACAGTATATCAAAGAATACTGCGATTCAATCGGTGTTAAAGCATGCTTCTCAAAAGTATTTGAATTAGGCGGCGAGGGCGGACTAGACTTAGCTCAAACAATTTGCGACACCGTAGATAAAGTTCCATCATCTTATGCTCCTTTATATGATGAAAACTTATCTATAAAAGAAAAAATAGACATTATTGCCAAAGAAATTTACGGTGCGGCAAATGTTGCCTACACCTCAAAAGCAAACAAGAAAATTGCAAATCTCGAAAAATTAGGTTTAGATAAAGTTCCTGTTTGTATGGCAAAAACACAGTATTCACTTTCCGATGATCCAAATCTTTTGGGTGCACCCGAAGGCTTTGAAATAACTGTAAGAGATGTTAATATTTCAAACGGTGCAGGCTTTGTTGTTGCCCTCACAGGCGATATAATGACAATGCCCGGTCTTCCAAAATGCCCTGCCGCAAATAATATTGATATAAATGATAACGGCGAGATTGTAGGTTTATTCTAATATGTTTAAAAAAGTTTATTTTTCAGGCAGCTATGAAGAAACAAGAAAAATAGCCTCGGAATTTGCCAAAAATCTTCTTCCGGGCACTATTTTAACTCTCGATGGCGATTTGGGTGCGGGTAAAACCGCATTCACAGGCGGTCTTGCAAAAGGGCTTGGGATAGAATCCTGCGTAACAAGCCCCACATTTACCATAGTAAATGAATATCGCTCGGGGGCTCTTCCTCTTTTTCATTTCGATGTATATCGTCTTGAATCAATGGACGACCTCTACGACATCGGCTGGGAGGATTATATAGCCCAGGGCGGAATATGTGTTGTTGAGTGGGCAGATATTGTTCGCGATGAATTAGATTTACCATATTATGAAATCCGCATCAAAAAGCTTGCCGAAAATGAAGATGCAAGGCAAATTTCAATTGAGTATAAAGGTGAAACCCAATGAAAATATTAGCAATGGACACATCCTCGGCAATAGCAACAGTTGCCGTGGGTGATGAAAACAAAATACTGGGTGAATATACAGTGGCAGGTGAAAGGGCACATTCGCAGATTATAATGCCAATGCTGGAGGAGCTTCTTTCAAGATGCAACATCTCTATAAATGATATAGATGTTTTTGCTGTTGCTTTAGGTCCCGGCTCGTTTACAGGGCTAAGAATCGGAATTGCCGCAATGAAAACTTTTGCTAAGTCCCTTAATAAAAAAATAATAGGTGTTTCATCGCTCGATGAGGTCGCGGCAAATTTCACCCTGGAAGATAAATTCATTTGCCCGATTTTCGATGCAAGAAGATGCGATGTTTATAATGCGGTATATAAAAACGGTGAAAAAATTGTATCCGACCGTATCTGCCATATAGACACAGTACTTTTAGAAATGGCAGATAAAGAGGTTATATTTGCAGGAGATGCTGCTATCAAATATAAAGAAAAAATCTTAAGTGCAAATAATCCCAAATGGCAGATAGCACCCATTCACTTAACATCACAAAGTGCGTCGTCTTTAATATACATAGCTCAAAAGAGAGCCGAAAATGGTGATTACGACGATGACGATATTCTGCCAATATATATAAGACCATCACAGGCAGAAAGAGAATATATGGAAATACACGGTGAAAATTCACTGTAAAAACGGAGGTATAAAAAATGATTTCAATAGGTTGCGACCACGGCGGTTTTCAGTTAAAAAATGTTATAACAGAATATTTAAAATCAATTGGGCAAGAATTCAAAGACTGCGGCTGCTTTGACGAAACATCGGTAGATTATCCCGATATTGCAAAAATCGTGTGCGAAGATGTTCAGTCAGGCAGTGCAAAATGCGGCATACTTGTTTGCGGCACAGGTCTTGGAATGAATATGTGTGCCAATAAATATAAAGGAATTAGAGCTGCACAGTGCTCCGATACCTTCAGTGCTAAAATGACACGTCAGCACAACAATGCCAATGTTTTAACACTTGGCGGCAGAGTAATCGGACCCGAGCTGGCAAAAGAAATAGTAAACGAATTTTTAACAAACGAGTTTCTTGGCGGCCGCCACGAAACAAGAGTTAATAAAATGATGAATATACAAGGGTAAAAGGGGTAGATATTATGAAACACGAAACCTATAAAAATGTAACCATCATGGATCATCCTCTTATAATTCACAAAATTTCAAAAATGAGAGACGTTGCAACAAGCTCAAAGGAATTCAGGGAATATGTAAACGAAATAGCAACTCTTATGGGCTATGAAGTAACCCGCGACCTTCCTTTAATGGATGCAAAAATCCAAACCCCTCTCGAAGTTGCCGATGTAAAAATAATCGGCGGTAAAAAGCTTGCAGTTGTTCCGATTTTAAGAGCAGGTCTCGGCATGGTCGATGGAATGCTCAGCCTTATGCCAAATGTAAGAGTAGGGCATATCGGTCTTTACAGAGACCACGAAACTCTTCAGAGCGTGGAATATTATTGCAAACTTCCCGAGGATATTGAAAAACGCGACGTTATTGTTGTTGATCCTATGCTTGCAACAGGTGTTTCATCAAAGGCTGCCATTGATTTTATAAAGGCAAGAGGAGTTAAAAACATAAAATTTGTATGTATTGTTGCTGCTCCCGAGGGAATAAAAGCTATTTGCGAGGCACACCCCGATGTTGAGGTGTATTGCGGAACTGTTGACCGTGAGCTAAATGAACACGGCTATATCTTGCCAGGTCTTGGCGATGCAGGCGACAGAATTTTTGGTACAAAATAAGCACTCAGACCTGCACCCATGTCGCGTGCCAAAACTCATTAACAGCCGTTCACGCGAAAAAATAGTGTAATTTCTTATACATTAAAAAAGGGGATAACTATGCTTGAACTTATCGAAAGCTATTTTGCAGGAATAAATAAATTACTTGCGGTTTTCATAGTGTCTATGATGCCCGTTGTTGAGCTTCGCGGTGCCATACCTTTTGGTGTATCGCTGGGGCTTGATTGGCGTGAAGTATATCTTACATCTGTTATAGGCAATATGCTTCCCGTTCCATTTATAATTTTATTTTTTCGCCCTCTTATAGAATATTTTGAAAAAACAAAACTTTTCGGAAAAATAGCATCAAAGCTAAAAAAAAGAACCAAGTCCAAAATGGAAGGGCTTAATAAATATAAAATGTTTGGTCTTTTCCTTTTTGTTGCCATTCCTCTTCCGGGAACAGGTGCCTGGACGGGTGCGGCAATAGCGGCACTTTTAAAAATGAGAATAAAACATTCGTTTTTTCCTATTTTATTAGGTGTTGTTGTTGCCGGAATTTTAATGATGGGAATTTCCTATGGCTTTGGTGAACTTATATCACATTTCTTTTAAATAATATGGAGGATAAAACTATGAGCAGAAAACTTTTTACATCAGAATCTGTAACAGAGGGTCATCCCGATAAAATCTGCGACCAGATTTCAGATGCTGTTCTTGACGCAATACTCGAAAAAGACCCAACCGCCCGTGTTGCCTGCGAAACCGCAGTTACCACAGGTATGATAATGATAATGGGCGAAATAACAACAAATTGCTATGTTGATATTCCGAGTGTTGCAAGAAAAACTGTTGAAAATATAGGCTACGATAGAGCAAAATTTGGCTTTGACTGCCACACATGCTCTGTTTTAACAAGCATAGACGAGCAGTCTGGCGATATTGCTCTGGGTGTTAATAAATCACTCGAAGCAAAACAGACGCAAACACCAGAAGATGATAATGGTGCAGGAGACCAGGGTATGATGTTTGGCTATGCCTGTGATGAAACCCCCGAGCTTATGCCTATGCCCATATCTCTTGCCCATAAATTAAGTATGCGTTTAACCGAAGTAAGAAAAAATGGCACACTTGCATATCTTCGTCCCGATGGTAAAACACAGGTTACAGTTGAATATGATGACGATAAGCCTGTAAGAGTTGACACAATAGTTGTATCCTCACAGCATGGACCCGAGGTAAGTCAGGAGCAAATTAGAGAAGATATCATAAAACATGTTATTGCCCCAATTGTGCCCGCAGAGCTTTTAGATGATAAAACAAAATATTATATAAACCCCACAGGACGCTTTGTTATTGGCGGACCTCAGGGCGATAGCGGCTTAACCGGCAGAAAAATTATTGTAGATACCTACGGCGGTTATGCACGCCACGGCGGCGGTGCTTTCTCGGGCAAAGACCCAACAAAAGTTGACCGCAGTGCAGCCTATGCAGCACGCTATGTTGCCAAAAACATTGTAAAGGCAGGTCTTGCAAAAAAATGTGAGGTTCAGCTTGCCTATGCAATCGGCGTGAGCACACCTGTATCAATTCTTGTAGATACCTTCGGCACAGCAGTTATTCCCGAAGATAAAATAATGGAAATAGTTGGCGAGGTTTTCGACCTTCGTCCTGCAGCCATCATCAAAAAACTTGATTTAAGAAGACCAATATTCAAAAAAACTGCCGCCTACGGACACTTTGGCAGAGAAGATGCCGATTTTATGTGGGAAAAATGTGATATGGCAGATGTTTTAAAAGAAAAAGCAGGTCTTTAATGGTATTATCACAATAACAAATTTTTGCCTCTTCGCATATTATAGTGCGAAGAGGTGTTGTTTATGATGGATATACTTTCAAGAACATTTATCACATTTTTTGCAATTTATGGCTTAACACAGCTTATAAGAGATATTGTTCTTTTATTTGCAAAGGGCAGGTCATCTCCAAAGGCGACAGTAGTTGTAAAGGTTTTAAATGCCGAGGAAAGTTTGGAAGCTGTTATAAGAAGCTTAGTGTGGAAAACCATAGCTTTTACAGACGGCAGCTTTATGCCCGATATTCTTATTGTAGATATGGGCTCAAGCGATTCCACAGAGCAGATTGCCCAAAGGCTTTGCAAAAATTATAGTTTCATAAGCTACACAACAAAAGAAATTTACGAAAAAATAAAATCAAAGGAAAAGTAGTATGCGTTATCTTTCATATTCCGAATATCTTAAAAATAAATATGGTGAAAAGGTATATAAAATCCCTGTTAATCTTGATATAACCTGCCCAAACCGCGATGGCTCATGTGGGTTTGGGGGGTGTATATTCTGCGGTGAGGAAGGTGCAGCCTTTGAGAATTTGCCCCCCTCACTTCCTGTTAAGGAACAGATAAAGCAAAACATAGATTTTATAGGTAAAAAGTATAAGGCAGAAAAATATATAATATATTTTCAAAACTTCACAAACACATATCTTCCTTTTCAAACCTTTAAAAATATGATAGAAGATTCGGTATATGATAATGTTTGTGCTGTTTATATA
>JAGBXL010000134.1 GCA_017629325.1 Clostridia bacterium
AGCCGCTACAGTGAGGAACTCATCCTCTGGAACACAAATGAATTCCAGTTTATAGAAATGGACGATAGCTGCTCCACAGGAAGCTCAATTATGCCACAGAAGAAAAATCCCGATGTTGCAGAACTCATAAGAGGAAAAACAGGCAGAGTGTATGGCGATTTAATGAGCATACTCACAACTATGAAAGGTATTCCTCTTGCATATAATAAGGACATGCAGGAAGATAAGGAATGTATTTTCGATGCAGTTGATACAATTGAGCTTTGCATACCTGTGTTTGAAAAAATGATTGCAACAATGAAGATAAATAAAGAGCGTATGTATAAAGGTGCCGGCGGAGGATTTACAAATGCTACCGATGCGGCAGATTATCTGGTAAAAAAAGGCATGCCATTCAGAGAGGCACACGAAGTTATTGGAAAAATGGTTATTTATGCCATTGAAAATAATAAAGCACTCAGTGAATTTACTATGGACGAATTCAAAAACTGCTCTAAAGTTATTGAAGATGATATTTATGAAGCAATTGATTTAAAAACTTGCGTGGATGACAGAAATATCATTGGAGGCCCTGCAAAGGAAGCTGTTATGGCATCTATTAAAAAAGGTGAAGAATTTCTTGGCTTGATATGATGAGAATTTTATGATATTATAAATATGATTACTTTATCGGAGGAATAGAAATGAACAGCAGAACATCTTTACTTTGTAAAACTGCATCTATTGCAGTGCTTGTTGTTACAGTGATTTTATGCATTATAAAAGATAATTTTCTTTTAAAACTAAAGCTTGCATTTGCAGGACTTTTAATAGCCCTTATCTTTATGGCACTGGCTGTTATACTGGACAAAATTCTTGAAACAAGAAAAGAACAAAAAAGAATTTATGACAGCATTGATGCCTTAAGCGAAAAAATAAATATAATGCTGGGGCTTGACAAAACAAGTGTTGCTATTGAAAACTTAAAGGCAGAAACTGCACCTATCTACTCTGACGCTTCAAACCCAATAATAACAAGCGAAGAGGATTTAACATGGAACTGCCCCGATTGCGATAATGTGGAATTGGCAGTGAACACAGTGTGCAGCAAATGCGGTTATGATAAAAACGAACACTAAAGGATTTTCTAAGGGAGGTGTACGGGTTTATCCCGGTTATTATGGAAAATAGAATTCTTGTTGTTGATGATGAGAAACCAATCGTTGATATTCTTAAGATTAACCTTGAAAAAAACGGATACAAGGTAATTTGTGCTTATGACGGTGAAATGGCTGTTGAGAAAGCTTTTTCAGAAGAGCCTGATTTAATACTTTTAGATGTGATGCTTCCCAAAACCGATGGTTTTTCAGTTTGCAAAAAAATAAGAGAAAAATCATCTGTGCCGATTATTATGCTCACTGCAAGAGAAGAAGAAGTGGACAAGGTTTTAGGATTAGAGCTTGGTGCTGACGACTATATGACAAAACCATTTAGCTTAAGAGAACTGATGGCAAGGGTGAAAGCAAATTTAAGAAGATCTCAGACTGCCCTTAGTACCGATGCAGGAAACGATATAATGACCTTTGGCGACCTTACAATAGACACCGAAAAATATGAGGTTAGA
>JAGBXL010000135.1 GCA_017629325.1 Clostridia bacterium
ATGGGCGAAATCTATAAAGAATGTTATAAACTCAACGTATGATTTTTATTTATAACAAAAAAGTGAATGGAGAAGAACGAAGAGTGAAGAGAAAAAGAAGAAATCCGCCAAGCAAGGCGGATTTCAACCACAATTATTCATTATTCATTATTGACCAGACTTTTACAAAAGCTTAACGCCTTTCTCCTGAGCCATCTTCACATAGCTCTCGGGAAGGGGCGAATCGGAAATAATATAATCAACATCTTCCATTCTTGCAAAGGTGTAGGGCATAAGGCACTTAAGCTTTTGAGTGCCACACATCAAAACGCTTGTTCTTGCTTTTTTTATAACGAGCTTTTTAAGCTCGCTGTCGCCCTCTGTACCACAGGTAAAGCCCGCATCCAAAGAACAACCCGAAACACCTATAAACGCCATATCTATGTTTATATCTGAAAGCATCTCTAGTGTTCTGTAACCCGACACAGCAAGATTATTTCGGTTTAAACTTCCGCCGCAAAGGGTGATAACGGGGTTATGAAGCCTGGAGAGTTCCATTGCAATTCCAGGGCTTGTGGTAACAATATTTAAGTTTATATCAGGCAGGTTTCTTGCCAAAAACAAATTCGACGTGCCGGCATCTATAAATATAGATGTGTGAGGCTACAAAAGGCTCATCGCCTTTTTTGCCATTAAGAGTTTTCCGGGGTTATTTTCTTTTAAGCGAACATTAAACTCAACATCTTCAAAGTGCTTTATAGATTTAACTCCGCCGCGGTATTTTGCAAGCACTCCTTGTCTTTCAAGGCTATCTAAATCCCTATGGATAGTCATTAAAGAAACATTAGGAAGTAGCTCTTTAAGTTCTTTTATTGTGGCAACATTTTTGCTTTCAACATAGGCTCTTATGCGTTCCTGACGGATACGATTCATAAAAATACGCCCCCTGTGTTATTGTGTTATATTTATAACATATTATAACACATTTATATCACTTTTTCAAGATAAAATTATTGACTAAACAAAGAAAATAATTTAAAATATAATCATTAAACATTGAAAAGGAAAAGAAAATGATTAAAAAACTTCTTATTTACACAAGTAAAGACCATAACCCCTATAATAATTTGGCAAAAGAAAAGATTCTTTTTGATTCGGTTAAAGAAGATGAAATGATACTCTACCTTTGGCAAAATAAAAACACCGTTGTTATAGGGCAAAACCAAAATGCCTATGCCGAGTGCCCCACAGAGCTTTTAAAAGCCGATGGCATACACCTTGCCCGCAGGCTTTCGGGCGGCGGTGCAGTTTTTCACGATTTGGGGAATTTAAACTTCACCTTTATTTCATCGGCAGAAAACCAAAGCACTCAAAACAATTTAAAAATAATTTCTCTTGCATGCAAAATGTGCCAAATTGAAGCCGAGGTTTCAGGCAGAAACGATATTTTGGCAGACGGCAGAAAATTTTCGGGCAATGCCTTTTATAATTCTAAAGGCAAAGCCTATCACCACGGCACCATTCTTATTTGTGCCGATACAGATAAGGTTTCAAGGTATTTAACCCCCTCCGAAGCAAAGCTAAAAGCAAAGGGAGTTAAATCCGTTCGTTCCAGAATTATAAACCTTTGCGAATTAAACCCCGATATAACCTGCGATATTATGAGAGAAAACCTAAAAAAAGCTTTTAAAGAGTTTTACGGCATAGAGCCTCAAATAATAGAAGATTTAGATGCAGAAGAAATCAAAACTCTTTCCCAAAAATATCAAAGCACCGAATATCTCTTTGGCACACAGCCCCCCTTTGAAATTGAATTTTCCAACAGATTTGAATGGGGCAGCCTGACAATCGGTCTTTCGGTTGAAAAGGGAATAATAAAAAACATCGCCGTGTTTACCGATTCTATGGATTTTGACCTTGCCGAAAAGGTGAAGTCTGCTCTTTTTGGCTGCAGTTTTGAAAAGCACTCCATAAAAGAAAATCTCGAAAAAGTTTTAGATAAAACAATTGCAAAAGATATAGTAAATTTATTTAAAGAAAGCCTTTGATTTTAAATCAAAGGCTTTCTTTATTTATTATTTCACCATATTTAGTTTTTAATAAAAGCTTTGCAACAGTTTTTGCATAAACTAAAGCACCTCTTGGGTTAAGATGAGTGCTGTCGTCTTCTCTGTCGGGCATATTAAAGCCAAGTCCGCCTTCTTCCACGGGTGTGTTTATTGGCTTTTTATAAAGGTGGAAATAGTATCTCACATAATTTCTTCCGTCGGCAACACTTGCGTCGGGGTTGTTTTTCATATAGTCAAGATACATATTTTCATAAACCTTTTTTAATTCCTCGCCAAGCTGAAACACCTCTACTGATATGTCTTTTGCAATTTCGCACAGAACCCGCGTTCTTCTCATCCATCTTTCGTCCATTTCAGGCTCTTTGTTATCAGGGGAAGGCAGCTTATAGTCCCAGCCGTTTTCGGAGCCGTCATCTCCGCCTCTTAAAGAAAGTGTGCCAAACACAACATCAGCTTTCTTTTTTCTTATTTCTTCTGTGAAGTATGTAAGATTTTTACGATATTCTTCTTCACTTGTTCTCATTTCATTTTCAAGGCTTGCATCGTTCACGCCAAGGCAGATTATAACCAAATCGCCCTCTTTAATATCTTCATACATCACTTCCCAGCAGGATTTTCCAGGGTAGAGCTTGCCATGGCCAACAGTTAAAAAACTCTTTGTGCTCCACCCGCTGTGAGCATAGTTTTTAACCTCATATCCGTCTTTTACAAACTCAGGAAAAAACTTTCCCCAGCCGCAAATAGGAAGTTTTTCTTCACCGTAGTCCTCAACCAATGAATCTCCCATTAAAAATATGCTTTTTTTATTTGTCATAGTATCACCTGTTTGTATGTTTAATTATACTTTATAATTATATCACATTGCCAAAAGTTTTACAACAAAAAGGGGATACAAAAAAATTCCAGAACGCAAAAAGGCTGAAATAATGCAAAAATGAAAATACAATTATGCAGAAAATTGCAATTTTCGTTATAATAGGTTGGAAAACATCTTTTTAAGATATTTTCTCCCTATATTATGCCTTTTTGCTATAAACAAAGCTCACCATTCGCAGTACCTTTATACAGCGTCGGGTTACCACCTCATGCGAGAAAAAATCTCGCTTGAGGCTCGCTTTGTTCATTCTGAATCGTTTTTTCCTATCCCCTTGAAAAGAGGCGGCGTAAAAACATAGTTTTTCACACCGCCTTTTATTTATATTCAATATCTTTTATTTTAATCTGTCAAAATGTTCTTTTGTGGCTGTTTTTATAACCCTGCTAAGTCCTATAATACCAATAAGATTGGGGATTGCCATCAACCCGTTCATTGTTTCAGAAATGCTCCATATTAAATCAAGACTGCCCACAGCTCCAACAAAAACAAAACCAACATACACTAACCGGTAAATCATAACTGCAGTTTTTGAATTGTGAGATAAATACTCCATACTAACCTCACCGTAATACGCCCAGCCAAGAATAGTTGATAATGCAAAGAAAACCGTAGCCGCAGTTACTATAAGTCCGCCAATACCGGGAAAAATAGTGTTAAAAGATGCAATGCTAAGTGCCGCGCCCTGAACTTCACCGCTTTCCCATATACCTGTTGTAAGAATAACTAAAGCTGAAAGCGTGCAGATAATAATTGTGGTGAAAAACACTTCAAACATACCCCAAAGCCCCTGCCTAACAGGATCTTTGGTGCTTGAAGCAGCGTGTGCAATAGGTGCACTTCCAAGCCCTGCCTCGTTAGAAAAAACACCTCTCGAAAATCCGTAGTGCATAGCAACCATAATGCCATAGCCCGCCGTACCGCCTGCTGCCGCTTTAAAGTTAAATGCTTCCCTGAATATAAGGGCAAATGCCGCCGGAACCTCTTTGATATTAAATATGAGTGCTAAAACCGCACAAATAACAAACGAAACCGCCATAAAGGGAACAAGCTTTTCGTTAACCGATGCAATTCTTCGCATACCGCCAAGAATAACAGCCGCCGCAATAACAGTTAAAACAATTCCCGTGATATAAGGGCTAACACCCGCGGTGCTCTCAAGTGCAATCGCAATAGAATTAGACTGCGTGGCATTGCCGGTGCCAAGACAAGCAATCATGGCAAAAATTGCAAACAGTGCTGCAAGCCACTTTAGGTTTAAACCGTTTTTTATGTAATACATAGGTCCGCCGACCCATTGATCGTTTTCATTTTTTTCGCGGTATTTAAGCGAAAGAACAATTTCGGAATATTTTGTTACCATGCCAAGAAGGGCACTAATCCACATCCAGAAAACTGCACCGGGACCACCCGATACAATTGCTGTGGCAAGCCCTGCAATACTCCCCGTACCGATAGTTCCCGCCATTGCTGTGGCAACCGCTTGAAAGGGGCTTACTCCCGATGAATCTTTTTGATGCTGATTTTTTGAAAATACACTCAGTATGGTGTTTTTCATCATATAACCAAATTTTCCAAATTGCATAAATTTGGTTTTTATTGAAAGATATAGTCCCACACCAATTAAAAGCGTAAGCATAACCGGACCCCATACCACATTATTAATTGCGGCATTTATTTCACCTATAAAATTCACTCCAAAATCCTCCTAGTTGTTTTCGTTATCGGGAAGAAGGGAAATTTCGCACTTATTGGTCGAAAGAACAACCGATGTTCTTGTCAGCGACACTCCGTTAATTGCCTTAATATAGTTCAGAACTTCCTCAAGGGTTTTCCCTTTTTCAGTAATAACCTTAAGAATAAAGTCAAAATCGCCGGCTATATAATGGCATTCTGCAACGGAAGGGTTTTCTTTAATCAAACGAATAAAGTTTGCGTTATGCTTTGAGTGCTCAAGGCTAACATATATAAAAGCCATAAGCTCACGCCCAAGGGCATTTTGATTAAGAAGTATTGTATAACCCTCTATCACCCCCGCATTTTCAAGCTTTTTAATTCTTTCTATAACTGCCGATGTTGATAGATTTATTCTTGCTCCAATGCTCGTGGCATTTTCTCTGGAATTTTCTTTAAGGCATTCCAATATTTTATAATCAATAAGGTCCATAACCACACCCCCGATTTTCTCATAATTATACATAAATTAAATAAATTTGTAAATACTTCTCGAAAATTGCAAAATAATATTCTGTCTGGCACAAAACCAGCAAAAAAGTTTTCGGTTTTCTTTTTATCATTTGCACTTTAACTATAAAAATTGCAGCGGTTTTCACCTTAAAAACACAAAAATTCGCACACTGAATGTGTACGAATTTTGGAAGAACAAAACGGTTTAGATGCCGCATATAAAAATAAGCTTTGCATTAGCAAAACTACCATTATTATTAATTGTTCATCAGCGAAGCGACTTCATTATTCATTATTCATTAAAAAATACTGTCGAGTTTAGTGAATGATGAATATTGAATAATGAATAATGAATAATACAAAACAAAAATCCTATCTTTCGACAGGATTTTTGTTTTGGAAGAGCCGAATGGTTTAGATGCCACTTTCTTAGCGAGGTTTCTATCGCAATCTGCAAATTCTGCATTTATAAGATCTTTTCTTGAATCACTCACTGCGAACATCAATCCATATATTGTCGCACATATTTACAATTTCTTCGCTTTTGTTTTCAAAAATCTTTTTTATGCCAACAAGAATATCAATTACATACTTATCAATTGATTCAGTGCGTCTTTTATAATCAGC
>JAGBXL010000136.1 GCA_017629325.1 Clostridia bacterium
CCGTAAAAGGTTAATAAAAATAGTAATAAAAATAAAAGCCGAAGCATTTTGCTTTGGCTTTATTTTTTTGTAAAAGTGTATTATAAATAAAAAGCCACACGTTCATCGTGTGGCCTTTTGGCTTAAATTATTAAATTACAAAACCTTATCTGTCTTCAAGTGGTTTATACGTTCTGTTAAGCTTACGGCAAAGGCTCTTATATGCAGGTCTTATAATTCTTCCACCGCACAGTACCTCTTCTATTCTGTGTGCACACCAACCGGCTGTTCTTGCAATTGCAAAAATAGGGGTGTACATTTCAAGGGGAATATTAAGCATTTTATACACTAAGCCCGAATAAAAGTCAACATTTGCACATAAAGTCTTTTTATCACCCTTTACTTCAGCAAAAACCTGAGTCGACATTTTTTCTATTCTGTCATAAAGGTCAAATTCTTCCTGCATGCCTTTTTCCATAGATAAAAGCCTTGCTTTTTCCTTTAATAACTGAGTTCTTGGGTCAGACACTGTATAAACTGCGTGTCCCATACCATAAATAAGCCCACTCATATCATTTGCCTCTTTTTTAACAATTTTTATGAGGTAATCGTAAAGCTCTTTGTCGTTAGATGTGTCTTTAACATTCTCTTTAATGTTGTCAATCATTTTAATAACCTTAACATTCGCACCGCCGTGTTTTGGTCCTTTAAGTGAGCCAATTGCTGCAGCGAGGGTAGAATATGTATCTGTTCCTGTTGAAGATAAAACTCTGCAAGTAAATGTTGAATTATTACCACCACCGTGTTCAGCATGAAGCATAAGTGCCGTATCAAGAACTTCGGCATCAAGGGGAGTAAACTCTTTATATGGATTTATCATTCTTAAAAGATTTTCAGCCGTTGTAAGATTAGGTTTTGGGTTGTGAAGAATAAGGCTCTTGTTGTCAAAATAGTGAATTTTTGTATTGTATGCATAAACGCCAACAAGAGGCATTTTAGATAAAAGCATAAGAGATTGACGAAGAATATTTTCAATACTGCAATCATCGGGAGTGTCATCGTAAGAATACAGAGCAAGCACAGACCTTGCCATTTTGTTCATAATATCACGGCTTGGTGCTTTAAGAATCATATCTTCTGTAAAATTTGCAGGAAGTTCTCTGTTTTGTGCAATAAATCCACAAAATTCTTCAAGTTCATTTCGTGTTGGTAATTCGCCCATAAGAAGAAGAAAGGCGATTTCTTCAAAACCATATCTTTTGTTAATACCTGCATTTGGCACAAGGTCCATAATGTTGTAACCGCGGTAAATAAGTTCACCCGGCATTGGGTGTTTTTCATCTTCATTTATAACATAGCCGTGTACTTCGCTTATATTGGTGAATCCGGCCATAACACCGGAACCATCTCTGTTTCTAAGCCCTCTTTTAACATTATATTTATCATAGTATTTAGGGTCAATACTGTATCTCTCGCCGGCTTTTGAGCTTAGGGCATCAAAGTTTTCATGGTTGTTATTCATAATGCATCACCGCCTATAAAATATTGTTATTATTCTAACATAAATCTATTTTTAAATCAAGGTAAAAAGTAATATAGTTATCAATACTGTGAAAATGGCATATACATATAGATATAATAAAGCAGTGTTATTATAGGAAGGTAACAAAATGAAATTCATATCATCTATTCTTGCATTTTTAATAGTGGTTTATCTTATATTGCCATTTAGCCTTTCTTCCTGCGTTAAAACCCAAAAAGAAAATAGCGGCACAATAATAAGCCTTTACGACAAAAACAAAGATGAAATTGTAAAAATGAATATTGAGGAGTATCTTGTTAATGTTGTAAGTGCGGAAATGCCATCTTCATTTGCAATAGAGGCTCTAAAGGCACAGACAGTAGCCGCAAGAACTTATGCTTTAAGGAAAATAAATAAAAATCTTCCTGAACACAAGGGTGCAGATTTGTGCACCGACTTTTCGCATTGTCAGGCTTATAGCTATAATTCAGATTTAAAATCAAAATGGGGTAATAGTTATTTGAAAAACTATAAAAAAATTAAGAGTGCAGTTGATTCTACCGCAGGTCAATATCTTGCGTATGATAATGATTATGCAATAACAGTTTTTCATTCTTGCAGTAACGGTATAACCGAAAAAGCCTCAGAAGTTTGGGGAGGCAGTTTTCCTTATCTTGTAAATGTTGATAGTCCGGGAGATTATTTAAAAAAAGATTACATCACTAAAGCTGTTTTTTCAGAAAAAGAATTTGAAAATATAATAAAAAATAAATTTAATAATATTGATTTTTCAAATGAGGCAATAGGGGATATAAGCTATACTTCCGGAAGCAATGTAAAGGACATAGTTATATTTGGTAAAAAAATAAAGGGAACTGATATAAGAAAAATGTTTTCTTTAAAATCATCGTCTTTTTCCATTGACAAAAAAGCACAAGATTTTGTCTTTACCGTAAGCGGCAACGGACACGGTGTTGGAATGAGCCAATACGGTGCCGAAAAAATGGCAAGAGATAAACAAAGTTATAAAGAAATACTTTCTCATTTCTACCCAGGAACAGAGCTTAAAAAAGTATAAATTGGATTAAAATGAACATCATAATTATGAGGTGTTCATAATGAATA
>JAGBXL010000137.1 GCA_017629325.1 Clostridia bacterium
AGTACCATCTGCCTTTAATTTTGTTGTGCCCGTCAGACAAGCAAAAAAATTTGCTTTTCAAAATTGAGATTAAATTTCAAAACCCTCAAAAACAACCGTTTTTGAGGGTTTTAAGCTTATATCAGCAGTTTTTCATGCCCATATAATATTTATTCTTTTCAGTTAGCTTTTCTTCTAAATGACGAAGTGCTTCACCAAATCTCTGATAATGCACAATTTCTCTCTCTCTTAAAAATTTAATTGCGTCATTAACATCAGGGTCATCACTTAATCTTAAAATATTATCATAGGTTGCTCTTGCTTTTTGCTCAGCAGCTAAATCTTCGGTCAAATCTGCAATCGGGTCGCCTGTAACTGCAATATAAGCTGCAGTAAATGGGGTTCCATTGGTATTTGCAGGGTAAACCCCTGTTGTATGATTCATAAAATAATCTGCAAAGCCGCTTTCCTTAACGCAGTCTTCGTTTAAATCTCTTGTGAGCTGATACACAATCGAGCCAACAACCTCAAGGTGTGCCATTTCTTCCGTGCCAATATCATTAAGAAGTCCTTTTGTAACAGAATCCGGCATAGAAAATCTCTGGCTTAAATATCTAAGTGATGCACCAAGTTCGCCGTCAGGCCCACCGTACTGTGCAAGCACAAATTTAGCAAGTTCAGGATTTTTATTTTTAATGTTAACCGGATATATTAAATTCTTTTTATAATCCCACATAATAATTCATTCCTTTCTGAAAACACCTAACAGCTAGCTTTTTCCCAAGGCCATTTTTCACATTTCTCAACCCAGTCAAAAAAGCTGTCATTTGATGAGTTATGCACATAAAGAGGCCCGTATTTTGCCTGATAATCGTTTTTAAGACTCTTGCAGGTTGCTGCAAGTTCTTTAAATAATTCAATAGCTTCTGCAGATTCAGGATGTGTATCCAGGAATAAATTAAGGTCAATAATTGCAAAATCAAGTTCCTGAATTCTTCTCATCATTTCACATCTGGAAGAAACATAAGCTTGGTTTTCCACACAAAGCTCGGTTTCTTTTTCTTCCGCAGCAGATGAATCAGATAAAATTTTTTTCTTTTGTTCATCATAGCTAAATGGACAGCAGTCCGCTTTTGGATAAAACATATATATTACCTCCGTATCGTTATTTAAATTTTATTTGCATGGAGCTTCCTTAAACGGACTCATTATAGGATTGTTTTTATAACGCTCAAATGGAACATCAAGATCTTTGAAAATTGTACCACGGTAAAGTGCTTTATCGGCTTTATATAAGTTTTCAAATTTCTGAAATGGCACATAAGCAAAGGCATGCTGTGGGTTTTCAGGCATAAATGGAATCATATTTCCACCTCCGTAATATAAAATCGCCCCAATGCATATAATATTCTATTGCAAAGCCAAGTGTTACTTCCTATTTGACGAACATAAAATTGTGTGTTAAAATTATAGAAAACTAACTTAATTGTCATTTTAAAAAAGCGAGTGATTGATATAATATCCGAAAAAATGTATCTTGTGCAAAAAGGGCAGATAAAGCTTTTAAAATTTAAAGCTTTAGATAATCTTGAGTATATTAACCACACCGTTTCAACAAGGTGCGGCGGTGTATCTTCAAAAGATGGTCTTGAAAGCCTTAATCTTGGAACATACACAGCAGACTCAATAGAAAACGTACGCGAAAATTACAGGCTTTTTTGTAGTTTTGCAGGCTATGATGAAAAAAGACTTGTTCTGGGAAATCAAACTCATAGTCTTAATGTTCGTTATGCCACATCGGCAGACTCTGGAAAAGGAATATTTCTAGAGAGGGACTACACCGATGTTGATGCGCTTATAACAGATGAAAAAAACCTTCCTCTTGTTATCCACACAGCAGATTGCGTGCCGGTATCTTTTATAGATACAAAGCTTAAAGTGATAGGAGCTGCCCATTGCGGCTGGCGAGGAACTATTGGTGAGCTTTCAAGAAAAACTATTGAAGCAATGATAAATAAATTCGGCACAAATCCTGAGGATATTGTTTCAACAGTGGGACCGTGTATTTGTCAGATGTGTTACGAGGTGTCGGAAGACCTTTATAATGATTTTGTAAATAAATTCGGTGAAAGCTGTGCTCTTATAAAAAAAGATTTGTCATATTATATTGATCTGGCTATGATAAATAAACAGATTCTTATTAAATGCGGTGTTAAAGAAGATAATATAATAGTTTCCGATTTATGTACCTGTTGCAATACAGATATTCTTTATTCACATAGAGGACAAGGCTCCAAAAGGGGTATTTTTGCAAGTGTACTTGAAATCAATTAGGTTATTTTGCTATATGTTTGTTAATACTAAGTAATACTGATTGTAAAAATCAATCAAAAATAAAAAAGTGCTTGACAAATTGGCATTAAATATATATAATAGTTTTGTTATGTCGAGGTGTATTATGATTATAGATATTTCCAGATTATTAGTAAACGATGGTGCTTCAATAAATATTGATAAATCAATAGAAATTGAGCCTGGCATATTTAATGAGCAGGATATCATCATAACCGCCCCGGTTAAAGCAAGCGGCGATATCAAAAGCATCAGTGGTATGCTGTATCTCACATTAGGTATTAGTGCGAAATACACTGCAAAATGTTCCAGATGCTTGGCTGATACTGCAGAGGAGCTTGATTTTACGATAAACGAGGTTTTCTCAAAACCCGGATTGGAAAACGAAAATGATGAGGTCATCATTTTAGACTCCAATGAAATCGATCTGCAGGATATTATTGTGCAGGCACTCAGTTGTGCATTGCCGATAACGAGCCTGTGCAGTGAAAACTGCAAGGGTTTTTGTCCTGAATGTGGTTGCAATCTCAATGTAGAAACCTGCAACTGTGAAGTCGATGACATAGACCCGAGGCTTGCTGTACTTAAAGATTTTTTAAAATGATGACAAAGTAATATTTGGAGGTGGAACAAATGGCAGTACCCAAGAGAAAAGTTTCAAAAGCAAGAAGAGATAAAAGAAGAGCAAATTGGAAGCTCTCTTTACCCGGCATGATTAAATGCCCAAAATGCGGTGAATTCAAATTACCTCACAGAGTATGTAAGGCTTGCGGTTCATACGACGGTAAAGATATCTTAAAGGCTGAATAATAAAAAGCTCAAATAACCTGCCTTAGTTTAAAGGCAGGTTATTTTTGATATGTATTAGTTTTTCTTCGCGTGAGCTGATGTTAAACGCGACATGGGTGCAGGCTCAGCCTGCTTTTTGAATTATGGGAAGGTGTTAAAATGAAAAAATATGAATATCTTCTTTTTGATTTAGACGGAACAATAACCGATTCCTTTGAAAGCGTGGCAAATTGTTTTTGCTATGCACTAAAGCATTTTGGCATAGAGGTTAAAAATATTTCTGAGCTTCGCCCGGCCCTTGGACCCCCTTTAAAAGATTCATTTATGAATCTTTATGGCTTTAGCGAAGAAAATGCAATTATTGCTGTTGAAAAATACCGCCAGCGTTATAAAATATATAACACTCTTGAAAATAAACTTTATGACGGAATTGATGTTATACTAAAGAATTTGCAAGAAAATGGATATAAGCTTATTTTAGCAACTTCAAAACCCGAAGAATATGCGGTTAAAATACTTAAATATTTTAATCTGGATAAATATTTTTATAATATTTGCGGAGCAAGCTTTGATAAAAGCCGAAGTGAAAAGGAAGATGTTTTAAAATATCTTATTGAGAAAAATAAAATAGACGATTTATCACGGGCAGTTATGATAGGTGATAGAAAATATGACCTCGAAGCTGCCGGGACGCTGGGGATAGATGCAATAGGCGTTCTCTATGGATACGGAGATAAAGAAGAACTTTCATCTTATAAAAATGTTTTTCTTGCCCCATCGCCCGAAATGTTGTATAATTATCTTACCAAATAAATTTAATGTAAGTGGGTGAAGGTGTGGAACAAAAAGCAGTAATTTCAAGTGTAACCTATGATTCAATAGCTTATGATGCAGGTCTTGAGTGCGGTGATATTATAAAAACCGTAAACGGCAAGACTTTTTGTGATATTCTTGATTTTAAATATATGACAAGCGATGAGTTCTACACTCTGGAAATAATAAAAAAAGACGGCAGCGAAGAAATAATAGAAATATATAACGACTATTATGAAAATCTAGGTGTTGAATTTGAAAACCCGCTTATAGATAAACCCATGCTTTGCAAAAATAAGTGTGTTTTCTGTTTTATGGATCAGCTTCCGCCCAATGTGCGAAAAACCATGCTTTTTAAAGATGATGATGTTCGTCTTTCTTTTTTGCAGGGTAACTATGTAACACTCACTAATCTTAATGATGAAGATATTGAGCGTCTTTGCAAGCTGAAGGTTTCACCAATAAATGTGTCTGTTCATGTTACCGACGGTGAAAAAAGGGTAGAAATGCTTAAAAACCCCAATGCATCAAAGGTAATGGAAATAATGAAACGCTTTGCCGATAGCGGAATTGTTATGAATGCTCAAATTGTTTTGTGCAAAGGAATAAATGACGGCAAATATCTTGAAAAATCCATTACAGATTTAAAAAAATTATATCCCGCGGTACGCAGTGTTTCCATAGTGCCCGTAGGTCTTTCAAAATTCCGCGATAATCTGTGCAAATTAGAGGGGTTTGACAGTAGTTCATCTAATGATGTAATATCTTTAGTTTCACCATATCAGGAAGCTTTTAAAAAAGAAATAGGCACATCTCTTGTTTATCTTGCAGATGAGTTTTATATAAATGCTGGTGTCTCTATTCCATGCTACGAACACTACGAGGAATTTCCCCAAATAGAAAACGGGGTAGGCTTAATTGCTGCAATGAGAGACGAAATTGCCTCAGAGCTTCCCTATATTGAAATCCCCTCAAAACCCATTTTACCAAAAACAATTGTTACATCGTATATAGCTTATGACTTTATATGCGAATGTGTTTCAAAAATAAAGGGCAAAGTTCCAAACCTTAATATTGATGTTGTAAAAATTAAAAACGACTTTTTCGGCGATAAAATAACCGTTACAGGTCTTATATGCGGAAGCGACATTATAAATCAGCTTAAGGGAAATATAAAGAATAATACCCTTATGCTTTCCGAAAGTATGTTTAAATCAGATGAAGACATTTTTCTTGATGATGTAACTCTAAGCAAGGTGGAAGAAGAGCTTGGGGTAAGAGTTATAAAAACACAAAACACAGGCTATGGTTTTATAAAATCACTTCTTGAAACGGAGGTTTAAAATATGAAAAAACCCACATTTGCCATTGTCGGCAGACCAAATGTCGGTAAGTCAACACTTTTTAATAAGCTTATCGGCGAAAGAATTTCAATAGTTGAAGATACCCCCGGTGTAACCCGCGATAGAATATATGCCGAGGGCGAATGGCTCACAAAAAAATTTATACTCATTGATACCGGCGGTATAGAGCCTGCAAATGATGATATTATCTTAGAGCAAATGCGTCGTCAGGCAGAAATCGCCATAGAAATGGCAGATGCCATCGTGTTTATGGTAGATGTTAAGTCGGGGCTCACCTCGTCTGATAAAGACATTGCCGCAATGCTCACAAAAAGCGGAAAACCTGTTGTTCTTGTGTGCAATAAAATAGATAATGTCGGCGATGTTCCAATGGAGTTTTATGAGTTCTATAACCTTGGTCTCGATGAACCCATGGCTATTTCTTCAACTCATGGGCTTGGCACAGGCGACCTTTTAGATAAGCTCTTTAGCTATGTTGATTTTTCAAATACCGATGATGAAGACGATGAAAGCATAAAAGTTGCAGTTATTGGTAAGCCAAATGTTGGTAAATCATCACTCATAAATAAAATTCTTGGTGAAAACAG
>JAGBXL010000138.1 GCA_017629325.1 Clostridia bacterium
ATATCAAGAAGAACTCTATCGCACACAGAAAGAAGCTTTTTTACATCTTCGTTTAAAATACTGCCTGATGTATCGAGACAAGTGTTTATATTTTCTTTATGGCAAAGGCTGAAAACCTCAAGGGCAAATTGGCTCTGCAAAAGAGGCTCACCGCCCGAAAGGGTAATGCCACCTCCATTTTTGAAATATTCTTTAAAGCGAACTGCTTTCTCAACAATTTCAAAAGGAGAATACTCTGTGCCTTCACTAATAGCCCATGTATCAGGATTATGGCAACACTTACACCTTAAATTGCACCCTTGCATAAAAACCACAAAACGAACACCTGGTCCATCGAGAGTGCCCATGGACTGAATTGAATGAACTCTGCCTTTAATAGTTTCCATTACATTGCCTCGTGGAAGGTGCGGCTTATAACTTCGCGCTGCTGTTCTTTAGAAAGCTTATTGAAGTTTACGGCATAGCCTGAAACTCTTATGGTGAGGTTTGGATATGCCTCGGGGTTTTCATAGGCTTTCATGAGTGTTTCACGGTTTAAAACATTTATGTTTATATGATGTGCTTTTTTAGCAAAGTAGCCATCGAGGATTGTTACGAGGTTTGTGATGCGTTCGTCTTCGGTTCTACCAAGAGCTTCGGGTGTTATTGAGAAGGTGTTGGAAATACCGTCGCGGCAATCATCATAGCTGATTTTTGCAACAGAATTAAGAGATGCCAAAGCTCCGTTTTCCTCGCGGTTGTGCATTGGATTTGCACCGGGTGCAAAGGGGGCACCGTCTTCTCTGCCATCGGGTGTTGCAGCTGTGTTTTTGCCATACATAACATTTGATGTTATGGTGAGAACAGAGAGTGTGTGAACTGCATCGCGGTAGGTTGGAGTTTTACGAAGTTCGGTTATAACTTTATGAGTCATATCTTTGGCAATTAAATCTACTCTATCGTCATCGTTGCCAAATTTGGGGAAATCGCCCTCTGTTTTGAATCCGGTGATAAAGCCTTCTTCATTTTTAATGGGTTTTACATTTGCATATTTAATTGCACTAAGTGAATCTGCAACAACAGAAAGACCTGCAATACCAAACGCCATAAGACGCTCAACCTCGGTATCGTGAAGAGCCATCTGGATTTTTTCGTAGGCGTATTTATCGTGCATATAGTGAATGATATTCATTGTGTTTACATAAAGATGACTAAGCCATGCAATGTAGGTGTCGAAACGCTCCATAACCGCGTTGAAATCAAGACTTTCACCTTCCATAACACTCATCTGCGGACCAATGTGCATTTTGCTTGAGGTATCGTAGCCGCCGTTTATAGCTATTAAAAGAAGCTTTGCAAGGTTACAGCGGGCACCGAAGAACTGCATTTGTTTGCCAAGTTTCATTGCAGAAACACAGCATGCTATTGCATAGTCATCGCCATATATGGGACGCATAATATCGTCATTTTCATACTGGATAGAATCGGTATCGGCAGACACTTTTGCACAGAATCTTTTGAAATTATCAGGAAGAGATGTTGACCAGAGAATTGTGAGATTTGGCTCGGGTGAAGAACCGAGAGTATAGAGGGTATTGAGCATACGGAAGCAGTTTTTGGATACAAGAGTTCTGCCATCTTCACCCATACCACCAACAGCTTCGGTTATCCACATTGGGTCGCCGCCAAAGAGCTCGTTATATTCGGGTGTTCTTAAATGGCGGGCAATACGAAGCTTGATTACAAAATCGTCCATGAGTTCTTGTGCTTCTTCTTCTGTGAGAATGCCAAGAGCCATATCGCGTTCGATATAAATATCGAAAAATGTGCTTACTCTGCCAAGAGACATTGCGGCACCGTTTTGTTCTTTAATAGCTGCAAGATAGGCAAA
>JAGBXL010000139.1 GCA_017629325.1 Clostridia bacterium
ATATGATTTGGCATGATAACATATTTATCTATCTTTATATGATTATATTTATCCTCTAATGTAAGTAATTGCTCTTTTGCTATATTTCCGTAATAAGTTAGATAATTTTCGGCAGGAGCAAGCCCCTGCCCTACGATTATTGATGACAGTAATTCTTCGCGGTCTTTGATACATATCGTAACAAAATAAGCACCGGGGGTTGAATAATCATAACCTTTCATCCTTACATTCTTTCTTCTGGGAAGTTCTATATTATGTTCCATACTATCACAAGCACCCGATTATTATTTCTGCAGCCAAAACCGCACCGCAAGCTGCTGCGGCAACAGTTAAAAGGCTCTTTTTTCTTATGGCAAGGACTACCGCTGCAAAAAATCCGATTAGAGCCGAAACAGTGTGAGAGGTTGAATAAAATATGGCAGGAATCGCCATTACACTAAGCACGGCATAGGGTATGTAATAAAGAAAAGACAAAAGAAATTTATTTTGAATTTTCTTTTTTATAAGCACCAGCGGAAGCATACGAATAAGATAGGTTACCCCTGCCATTGTGAGAAGATAAAAAACAAAGGGAATTTTATTCATCTTTTACACCCTCCTCTTTTATTTCTATGGGTGATACTATTGCCATAATAACGCTTGCAACAACTGCACATATAATAATAACAAATCCACCCTGAAGCTTATTTAAAACGGGGGTAAATTTGAAAATACAAGACAGAATAACTGCTATAATAACACAGTAAAAAGTGGGTTTATTTTCGGAAGCAACAGGAACAACAATAGCCACAAACATTGCATAAATTGCAATACCAAGGGCAGAGGTTATGATAGCAGGAAGAATATTACCTGCTCCCGCACCTAAAAAGGTGCCCACACTCCAGCCAAGAAATGGAGTTAAAATAAGACCGTACATATATTTTCTGCCAACATATCCCCTATTTGACGAAGATACTGCAAAAACTTCATCGGTATTCATAAAGCTTATAATAAATCTATCTGCCATCGACACAGTTTTTCCAAGTTTTTGAGATAGCGAAACAGACATAAGAGCATACCTTAAATTTATAACAAACTGGGCTATTGCCAGCTCAAAAAGAGAACCGCCCGACGTTATTATGGGAACTGCGGCAAGCTGACCTGCCGATGTAACATTTGTCATTGAAATTAAAACCGCCTGCAAAATTGAAAGGGAGCTTTCGTAAGAAAAAATGCCAAATGCAAAGGCTACCGAAAGATAACCAAAGCAGATGGGAAGCCCATCTTTTATTCCTTTTATAAAGCTTGTTTGTTCTGTCATATTAAAAACCTTCTTTTGAAAATCTATCGGGTATTATACCACTACACGCAAATCTTGTCAATTTTCTCTAGCATAAAACACATTTTATATTTTAACAAAACACATAATTTTAGTAAAGTCAAATTCTGGTGATAAATACTTATTTTAATAGGATAAAACTCTTTATCATAGTGCTTTGGGAGCGCTAATTTATTACACCATTTTAAAATAACTCGGCAATTTTTGTATTGTAATTTTATAAGGATTTTGTTATTATATAATCATACTTTTATTATAAGGTGATTATAATGCATGAACTTAAACTAGCTGTTGAAAAACATTCAAAACTTATTTTAGATGCCGAAAGATATATCTGGGCTCATCCCGAAACAGGATACAAAGAATATGAAACTTCCGCCTACATGGAAAAAATATTTACAGATTTAGGCTATGCACTTGAAAAACCAAGTGATATAACAGGCTTTGTTACAACACTCGACACAGGCAAAGAAGGACCTACCGTTCTTATTTTAGGCGAACTTGATTCAATTATATGCCCCGAGCATCCTGAATGTAACAAAGAAACCGGAGCAGTTCATTCCTGCGGACACAACGCACAGTGTGCAGCTCTTATAGGCATTGCAGCAGCTCTTAAAGAACCCGGTATCTTAGATAAATTCTGCGGAAAAATAAAGCTTTGTGCTGTTCCGGCAGAAGAGCTTTTAGAAATTGAATATCGTGCTAACCTCCGTGAAAAAGGTGTTATCCGCTACTTTGGTGGAAAGCCCGAATACCTGGCAAGAGGATATTTTGACGATGTTGACCTTGCATTTATGGTGCACACCAGTAGTAAGTTTTCAGTTAGAGGCGGTTCTGTTGGCTGCCTTGCAAAAAAGATTACATATAAAGGAAAAGCTTCTCACGCAGGCGGCTCACCATGGAACGGCATAAATGCTCTTTATGCTGCAAGCTGCGGTCTTAATGCGGTTAATGCAATCCGTGAAACCTTCCAGGAAAAAGACATAATAAGAGTTCACCCCATAATCACCAAAGGCGGTGCAATGGTTAATGCCATTCCCGGCGAAGCAACACTAGAGAGCTACATAAGAGGCGAAAGCTTTGAAGCTATGATTAGAGAAAACAAAAAGGTTAACCGTGCGTTTATTGGTGCTGCACTTTCTTTGGGAGCAAACATAGATGTAACCGATTTTGCAGGCTATGCACCTCTTAAAAACTGCGAAGATTTAATGCTGATTTCTAAAGAAGCAGCAAATACCATCCTTCCTGAAGAAGAATTTTCATATTCAACCGCGATTGGTTCAGGAAGCACAGATATGGGTGATTTATCGTCCGTTATGCCGGTTGTTCACCCCTATGCTGCAGGTGCAAAGGGCACAAGCCACGGAAGTGAATACTATATTGTTGACCCCGTTAAAGCTTGTGTTAAAAGTGCTCAAATGCAACTTGCTATGCTTTACATACTTTTGAAAGACAATGCCAAAAGAGCAAAAGAAATTGTTGCAAACTATAAAGCGCCATATACCATTAAAGAATATTTAGACTTTATGGAAAGCTTAAATCGCTCTGGCGACAGAATAGAATATACAGAAGACGAAGTTAAAGTGAGTTTGTAATAAAAATAAAAAGTGCAAAAATAAAAAACAGAACGGTTAAAACCGTTCTGTTTTTTATTTTTACTTATATAATTTCAATACCAAGTATATTACAAAGATTTGCAATTTTCTCTGTGTTATCACCATAAGAAATGATATAGTGCTGACACATAACATTCTGTGCAAATTTTTCAGTATCTTCTAAAAGAATTTCTAAACCAGGGAGCTGTGGAGCGGGCTGAGTCCAACCTGCTTCTTCCCATTTGCGAGGTGTTTTGCCTTCGCCTTTTACCATGTGCATATAGTATTTTCCATCAGTTGTGAAGAGGCGGCACATTGTGTGCTCTCCTTCTTTAACCTTGGAAACATTTAAAAGACCTTCGTTTAATTCACCAAAAGCTGCGGGCATAACGGTTGTTTCACCGTCGGTAATTTCAGCAGGGATATAGTCGGGCACACCAGCAAGAACGCGATCTTCAAAGAATTCATAGAATTCAAGATATGCACCGCACTGACCGGTTAGATACTTAACCATAAGCTGAGTTACATTGCCAAGACAGTCATTTTCGGGAATGGTTGAAACTCCTGCACAGTCGGAAAGAAGTGAAAGAACAGGTGCCGGTGGGAAGCCGAGAAGCTTCTTCATGCCGTCAACGTCTTTTAACGATACAGCGTCATAGCCTCTTTCGTCTATAAGCTGTTTTACTGCAAGATAATATCCTGCTGCAAGCATCATGCCTTCTTCTTTAGGCTGTTTTAAGAATTTCCATTTTTTAATAACATTTTCAACAACGTCTTTTTTAGCTTCTTCTGAGAGATTGTCAAAACGCTGTTTCATCTCAAGCATTTCAAATGTTTCAATCTCGGGGCCAACAACTCTTTTAAGGCTTGAGCCATCATAGAGTGTGCCATAGAGATTCATATCACGATAGCCCGCCATACCAACTCTTGCTTTTCTAAGCTTTCTTGCTGCTGTTGCTGCTGTGCAGAAATCTGCAACTTTTTTGGAATTGGTCTTTTTACCTATGATATCATAGATATAGCGGAACTTATATCCAAGGTCTGCAAAGGTTTTTCTTAAGGCTGATGTACCTGCCTGATCGGCTGTGGTAACAAGACGGCCGTCGGATTCTATCCAACCGCAAAGTCCCCATAAAACCATTGGAAGATGTTTATACTGTTCGGTGATTTTTACAACAGCATGAGTTGGAATCCAACCTGCTATGCAAATAACAAGAGCATCAAAATCCTGACCCTTTAAAGCGTCGAGGGCTTTTTTAATGTCTTTTTCTTCATAGTCATCGGTAACAGGGTAAACACTTATGAGTTCAAGACCTTCGTCTTTTAATGCCTTTTCGGCATCTGTGCATTTTTTTAATATGATTTCAGCAGGGGTATTAACCTCGCCAAAACCAACAAAAGCTATTTTATTCATTTATAAACGTTCCTCCGTTAATATGTATAGAGAAAATTATCTTTTCTGCTGAAGATCGTAGTGAACGTCGTATGCTTTTTCTTCGTCTGTGTATTTACGGAGAGTATTGATAACTTCACCGTTGTTCCATTTTCTGTCTTCAACAGCTTCTGTTGTACCCATAACTGTTACGTTGAGCTGACGTCTTCTAGCACGAACGTGATCCCAGTCGATGAAGTAAACGTGAGCAAATTCACCGCCGTCGAGAACGCCATCTTTAATTGTCATGGTTTCGCTTCTGCCAAAGAATACACTTCTTAAGTGGCCATCTGTGTTCATGCTTGTGAAATCACCAGGTTCGTTAACGTATCTGCCAAACTGTGAGTGAATTGGGCCGGGGTGACGATACTGATGTTCTTCAGCAAAATCAGGAATCATTTTTCTCATGATATCGAGAAGGTCGTGCTGGAGATATTCGAGATCGAAAGAATCGATATCGTGTGAACATTCCTGAACCATAACGGAGCAGGTTGTGTGGTGAGAAGCGATACATACTGTACCATTTTTAACACCTGAAGCTGCTACGATTTCCATGATTTCTTTTGATACATCGTGAAATGTGGGAATCCAACCTCTTGACTGAAGTTCTAATTCTTTCTGGTAAACTTTAAATTCCATAGTTTTTTTCCTCCAAAATAAAAAATTTAATCCGATGTGCCTAAGTGGCACAAATTATGTTTTTATTATACCTTGATTTCTATATATTGTCAATATTTAAAGACCCACATAAATGAATAAAAATATTGATTAAATGTGGATAAAATGCTATAATCGAAGCATATAATTACCAAAAAGAAGTTATAAATTATGCTAAAATACTTATGAAAAAAACCGACAAAGCTGATTTATGAAATTTCAAAAAACTATAAAGGAGAATAGAATGAAAGCTGTTGTTATTTACAAATCAAAATACGGGTCAACAAAAAAATACGGGCAGTGGATTGCAAATGAATTAGGTTGCGATTTATTTGATGCTAAAGATATAAAGATAGAAAATTTAAAAGACTACGACACGGTAATCTACGGAGGAGGTCTTTATGCAGAGGTTATTGCAGGAGTTAGCCTTCTAACCAAAAGCATAAATATGCTGGAGGGAAAAAAGCTTATTGTTTATACAACAGGCATAACTCCCATAGATTGCAGAGAATACTACGATGAAATGGTTATTCAAAAGAACTTTAAGGGAGATTTAAAAGATAAAATAAAAGTTTTTAATTTTCCCGGCAAAATGCTTTTAAAAGAGCTTTCTTTAGTTCACAGAACTGCACTGAAAACCCTGAAAAAGATAATGGCAGGAAAAGAAAACCCAACAGATATGGAAAAAATGCTTATAGACCTTTGCGATGCCAACGGTGATTTTTCGGATAAAGCTTTAATATATGAGCTAACAGAATATGCAAAAGAGTAGCCTTAACAGCCAACACTGAAGAAGATTGTTAAGGCTAAAAACATATTATAATTCTAAACTGTTCCCCAAAGGCATAGAATTAAGTATAAATAATGCCCGAGGTGAATTTGTTTGAGAGAGTATATTGCCAACAGAGCTGAGGCAATTGCAGACTATATGATTGAAAGAAGATGCACTGTGAGAGATGCTGCAAAAAAATTTGGAGTGTCTAAATCTACCGTACATAAAGACATAAGCGAAAGACTAAAAATTTTGAGTCCCATAAAGGCACAGTATGCAAAGGAACTTCTTGAAATAAACAAATCGGAAAGGCACATAAGAGGCGGAAACGCAACGAAAGAAAAATATTTAAAATTTAAAGATGCAAATCATTCTTAAAATAATAAAATAAGCACCTAATGTGTTGACTTTGAGTGAGTAATTTAATATAATTTTTATATATTAAATTATTGGGGGCTTACTTATGAAAGCAATTATTTTAGCAGCAGGATATGCCACAAGGCTTTATCCTTTAACAATTGATAAACCCAAGGCGTTATTGCCGATTGCTAACAAACCTATTTTAGATTATATTGTTGATGAAATAGAAACACTCCCGGAAATTGACGATTTGATTATTGTGAGCAATCACAAATTTTACCCAAACTTTACCGATTGGTGCAAAGAAAAAGAAACCAGACTTAATATTATTGTTTTAAACGATAATACAACCGACGATACAAATAAATTAGGTGCCATAGGCGATATAGAATATGCCATTGAAAAGCTTAATATTGATGATGATATTCTTGTTATGGCAGGAGATAATATTTTTACATTTAAATTAAAAGACTACTATAACGCATATAAAGAAAAAAACAGCGATTTTGTTTTGGTTAAGGAAATGGACCGTATTGAAGACTTAAGAAGAATGGCAAACGTTGAAATAACAGATGACGGAAAAGTTGTGGGAATGGTTGAAAAGCCTCAGAACCCAAAAACAAACCTGGCAGCTTTTGCTTCGTACATATACAAAAAAGATACAGTGCCGATGATAAAAAAATATCTTTCAGAAGGTAACAACCCCGATGCACCAGGATTTTTTCCCAGTTGGCTCTATAAACATAAAGATGTTTATGCCTATACATTTACGGGAGAGTGTTATGATATTGGAACACCGGAATCTTATAAAGAAGTAAATGAAATATTTGAAAAATTAAATTAACCAAACTAAATGCGATGTGAAAACAAAATTTTTTCACATCGCATTTTTTAGTTCAGAAGCATTGCTACCACAAGTTCTGCCATTTTTGAGGTTAAATCTTTTCTTTTTTTAAATATTTTCTCCTCTAAATTTTCCGAAACATAGTCGCTGGTTAAAACTCTGCCAAAGCTAAAAAGTCCATAGCCGTAGCGGTTGTCTCTTCCTGTGCCGCTTAAATCTTCGGTGTAAATATTTAAGAGCAGGCGGATTTCGTCGGGGGTTAGCTTTCTACCGTATCGCATAAGCCCTTTTGCCTGAAGTATGGCAACTGCACCGGTTATTATGGGGGTTGCCATAGATGTGCCACTTAAAACTGCATAGCCGTTATCAAGATAGGTTGAAAAAATATTTATGCCTGCAGCCGATATTTCTGCAGCACTTCCAACAGAATTAAAATCGGCAATATTCTTATTTATATCTACCGCAGAAACGGCTATTGTTTCATTAAAGCTTGCGGGATACCCTATTGAGCTTTTTTCCCCCTCGTTACCTGCGGCACATATCATAGTTATGCCGTAGTTTTTAATTGCACGGATCAGCTCTTTATAGCGGTTGTTGGCAAAAGAAGAGGAAAAAGACATATTTATAACATCTACTCTTTTTTCTGCAAGCCACAAAAGGCTTTTTTCAATAGCAATGTAGTTAGTTTTACCGCTTTTATCAAATGCTTTTGCAACATATAAATCTGCCTTTGGTGCAACTCCAACAACACCCGAGCCGTTTTTTTCGGCACATATAATGCCTGCAACATGGGTGCCGTGGCCACAATAATCACAAAATGAGGATACATCTTCATCGGTAAAATTTATTCCGTCTTTTATTCTGCCCGAAAGGTCGGGGTGAGTGGTGCATATACCTGTGTCGATTATTCCTACCCTTATTCCCTCTCCCATTGTTTCCTTCCATTCAAGAGGAGCACCTACAAGGCGAACGCCATAGTCTATATATTCCTTTTCCTGATTTGATTTTATTTCTATCAGGGTGTAGTCATTTATTTTAAAATTCGTCATAAAAAATCACTCCGTACCATATTAGTATATGATATTGGAGTGATTTTGGTATGCACATATTTATTTGCCCTTTTTAAATTCGGTAGGGCTTTTTCCCGTGGTACGTTTAAAAAAGGTGCTAAAATAGTTCTGGTCGCTGAACCCCAGGAGCTCAGCTGTTTCTTTAACAGTTTTTCCCTGGGCAAGATATTCGCAGGCAACCCTTACTTTAAGGCGGTTATAATACTGCATAACGCCTGAGCCAGAATACTTTAAAAATATTTTTTTTAAATATGCACTGCTTATAGAAACGGCAGAGGCAATATCTTCGGTGCAATAGCCTGTGCTTAAATTTTCTTCCATAAATTTTACAGCACTGGTATATAGTTCAGAACTTTTAAGACCTTTAGTTCGGGGGACAGGAGTTGCAATACTACTTCCAAACACAACGGAGAAAACAAGAAGTTCTAATCTAAGCCATAGCTGCTGCATAATAAATGAAGACGCACCATTTATTTTTTTAACATATATGCCGCTTCTTTCAAAACACTTATGGGAAAGCTCATACAAATTCTGAATTTCTTCTGTTTGGGAAAGCTCCAAGCTAAAAATTCTGCCTTGGGGCTCAGGGAATTTTTCGGCAGAAAACGAAACCACAATTACCGTTGGAACTGCCAAAGATTCGGAGCGTATTTGATGAAACTCATTGGGGCGGTGAATAACTGCCTGGCCTCTCTCTAAGGTGTAGATGTTACTGTCGGCAGTTATGCCAACTTTTCCGCTTATAACAAATACCATCTCCCATGAATCGTGCCTTTCGCCAACAAAGGCATAGTCAGTTTTAAAATCGGCTCTAAAAAAACTATGTATTTTATTTATTTCTATAAGCTCGGGGTTTTCGCAAAAAGAGTACATGTAATCACCTTTATTTATATTCAAAATAAAAGATTTTATATCTAAATTTATATATACGATTATTTTTATATATATTATAATAATAATGTATGTACAGGAAAATGTCAAATATATTTAAAATAAAAATTTAGAGGAGATGTGTGAATATGGATACAACTCTAGTTGTTATGGCAGCAGGTATGGGCAGCAGATTCGGTGGACTAAAGCAGATTGAGCCCATGGGAAAAAACGGTGAAATAATCTTAGATTTTTCTGTTTTTGATGCTGTTAAAGCAGGCTTTAACAAAACCGTGTTTATTATTAAAAAAGAAATTGAACACGATTTCAGAATTGCCGCAGGTAAAAGAATTGAAAAAATGACAGATGTTGACTATGTTTTTCAGGAAATTGATTCAAAGCTTCCCGAAGGCTTTGTTATTCCTGAGGGCAGAACAAAACCCTGGGGCACAGGTCATGCTGTTCTTTGTGCAAAGACGGCTGTTTCAACACCTTTCGCAGTTATAAATGCTGATGACTACTATGGCAGAAACTCATTTGAAATTATTCACAAAGGCTTGGAAAACGGCGAAAGCATTTGCATGGCAGGTTTCCGCCTTGGAAACACCCTTACAGAAAATGGCACTGTTTCAAGAGGCATTTGCGAAATTGAAAATGGTTTATTAAAATCTGTTACAGAGCATACAGCACTTGATAAAAACAGCGGTTTCCCCATGGATACAGTTGTTTCTATGAATATGTGGGGCTTTGACACATCAATTTTTGGTGAACTCGAATCAAGATTTGTTCCTTTCCTTAACAACTTATCAAATCCGCAAAAAGAGGAATTTTTCCTTCCTTTTGTTGTTGATGATTTAATTAAAAACCAGAATAAAAAGGTTGGAGCACTTGTATCAGACGAAAAATGGTACGGTGTTACATATAAAGAGGATGCTCCCACAGTTAGAGCAGCTCTTACAAAACTTATGGAAGAAGGTTATTACGATGGCATCTAATGAAACACCCATCAACGAAATTATGAAAGCCTTCCGTTTGGAACTGCCAGTTTCTCCATACGGTAATGGCCATATTAATGACACCTTTGTTGCAGACTCAACACCAAGATATATTCTCCAGAGAATTAACACATCTATTTTTAAAAACCCCGATGAGCTTATGGAAAACATTGAATCGGTTACAACTCACTTAAGAGAAAAGATTATTGCAAATGGCGGTAATCCCGACAGAGAAACTCTTACTGTTATTAAAACAGTTGACGGCAAACCCTATTACAAAGCTGAAAATGGAAAATGTTACAGAGTTTACAAATTTATAACCGATACATATCCACTTGATTTACCCGAAAATCCAGGTCAGTTTGAATCATCAGCAAAAGCTTTTGGAAGATTCCAGAATATGCTCGCAGATTTTGACGCATCCAAGCTCCACGAAACAATTCCTAACTTCCACCATACACCAAAGAGAATTGAAAATCTTAAGGCTGCCTACGAAAAGAATCTTTCCGGCAGACGAGATATGGCAGAAGATGTGTATGCAGAATTTTTAAAATTTGAAAGTTTATGCTGCAAAATTCAGGAAGGTTTAGACAGCGGCGATATTCCTTTAAGAGTTACTCACAATGATACAAAGCTAAATAATGTGCTTTTTGATATTAACACTCACGATGGAATATGCGTTATAGACTTAGACACAGTTATGCCGGGCTCACTTCTTTTTGACTACGGCGATTCACTCCGTTTTGGTGCTTCTACCGCCGTTGAAGATGAGGCTGATTTAGATAAAGTAACCTTTAGCCTTGAATATTTTGAAAGCTACACAAAGGGCTTTTTAAGTGAACTTGGCTCAAAGATTACAAAGTCAGAGCTTGAGCTTCTTCCCCTTTCTGCACTTATTCTCACCTTTGAGTGCGGAATCCGTTTCTTAACAGATTTCTTTGATGGTGATACATATTTCAGAACACACTTTGCAGAGCATAACCTTGTGAGAGCAAAGAATCAGCTTAAGCTTTGTCAAGATATTTATTCAAAGCTTGACCAAATGACTGAAATCGTTAAAAAATACGCATAAAATAGTATTATAAATCATAACCACCCGCCAAACGGGTGGTTTGCATTGAGGCTGTAAGCCTCTGCTACCGGCCAGCGACTTGAGTCGCTGGCTTTCACTTTATTTAAGCCTATTGCCTTTGCCTCTTTCACAGCCCTTGAAAGGGTCTTCGTATTCTTTTACACTTGATTTCTTTAAAGAAATCAGCAATTTTTTATTCACGAATCCAAAATTCAGTGTTGGGTTTTTTCTGAGGTTTTGAATATCTTACCCATCTGTCCCTTGTGAAATGAGAAACTACAACGGGTGCATCGCCGGTTTCACAACCAACGGGGATACCTGCTTTCATTGCTGCACAGCTTGCTTGATAAGGCTTCTGCCTCTGCCGCCAAGGCCTATCATACCCAGTCTGATTTCTTTATTCATTTTATGCATCTCCTTTTTTACGACAGATAACCCATCAAAAAAATTATTATACTCATTATAAAGACAAACATATATTTTAACAAGGCTAATATAGGTACAATTTTTTTTAAATTTAGGCATATTCTCAACTTTTGTTCGCCTTTTTTATTAAACCCGCTTTACAAATTCGGGTATGTATGTTACAATCATCTAACTATATTAAATTATCAGTTATTTATTGGTAATTTATTTGTCTTTTACGATTTTGGATACTTTTATAGCTAATATCATAATTTGGTGTTTTTAAAAAGGGGAGCTGAGTTTATAAAATGCAAAAATGGTATTATCCAGAATTTAAATGCGGAGTTAAATGTTTTATAACCGCTTTTAAATCAAAATTTGAAAACTCCTACTATTTTACAGGCGAAATGCACAACTTCTGGGAAATTGTTTATGTTGCAAAGGGAAGTCTCTTTGTTTCGGAAGACAGCAGAGTTTATGAACTAAACGAAGGAGATATTATTTTTCATAAGCCCATGGAATTCCATAAAATATGGGTTGAAAAAGATCAGGAAGCAAGAGCAATTATAATGTCGTTTGAATCTGACGATGAATATGTTCTGGAATTAAGCCACGGTGTGTACAGGCTCGATGCCGAGAGAAAAAGTGCTTTTGAAGAAGTTTATCAGATGCTGGACGATAGCTTTAATATCAACTTTTATGTAAAAAGAAAAGAAACCCCGGATATTGTTGCAGAAAAACTCACATTTATGCATTTTGAGATATTTTTATTATCTCTGCTTTCAAACATAAACACCCAAAGAGGCAGGCAGTATAATGTTAGTGCAATGAACTACAAAATGATAATTGACACTATGAACGAAAACCTTTCAAAAAATCTTTCAATAGAAGAGTTGGCGGCACTTTGTAATTTAAGTGTTTCAAATCTCAAAAAGATTTTTGCAAAATATGCCGGTGGCGGTGTTATGAAACATTTTAACCGCCTTAAAATAAAAAGAGCTATGAGACTCTTAAGAATTGGTCTTTCGGTGGCTGAAATAAGCTATCAGCTCGGTTTTTCATCGCAAAACTATTTTGCTGTTGTTTTCAGAAGAGAAACAGGAATGCTTCCCTCAGAATTCAGACATTCCGATAATTCTAAAACGACTATATCAGACAACTATTTTAATGAAGACAAATAGGATTTGAAGGAGCTTAAAAACCATGAATGCATACGAAGCTTTAAAAGTACATAGCAAACCCGAATTTGCAGAGCATTTAAAAAACATTGAACTGGTTAATGCTGATTTATTTAACAAAGAAAAAATACTTTCATTTGGCAAAAAATATGATTCCATGCCAAAAGATGTTGAAGAAATGGTTTTAGAAGCACTGGAGGAAATAAAAAAAGACGAAGGCTACATAAAAATTGCAAATGCTATTTATTACTGCCTTAAAAATAGTATTGACCCGGATTTCTTCAAGCCCGATTTTAAAGAAGGTATAAAGGCACAGTTTGCTTTATTTTTCCCCGTTTGGTATATGCTCGAGGAATTCGCATATGATATGGAAAAAAGAAAAATAGACAAACTGATTATTAAAAACAGCCTTGCCCCCGTTTGCAACTGCATAAAAAGAAACGAAACCTTATCGGGAGAAATGGGCACAAGTGCATATTATTTCTGGATTTACAAATATGCAAAAGGCGAGCTTTTCAGAATAAATAATTTTGAATATGAAACCTCAAAAAAAGATGGAAAAGATATTGTTAATATTCATATCCCTGCGGGAATAAAACTTAATGTTTATGAAAATTTAAAAAGCTTTATGGGTGCAATAGAATTTTTTGATAAATTCTACCCCGAACTTAAAATGACTGGGGTTATGTGTGAATCATGGCTACTAAGCAAACAAATAGAAGAAGTTATGGGTGGACCCACAAACATTTCACGCTTTGGCGATATGTTTGAGCTGTATGATATAGGCGACACTTTAGGCGATGCAGTTTTTCGCTTTGTGTATAACTTTGTAGCACCATATCCACCGGTTGAAACCCTGCCCGAAAACACATCTCTTCAGAGAAATCTTAAAGAATATATGATGGCGGGAAAAAGAGTTTACGCAATGGGCGGAACAATTTTGAGAGAAGAAATTGAAAGAAGAATAAAGGAATTTGAGGCGTAATTTATGCTTTGGGAAAACTTAAGAGAAGAAGAATTTAAAGATGCAATAAAAAAATCAAAGGGAGTTTGTATTTTGCCTGTGGGCTGTTTGGAAAAACACGGTCAGCATTTGCCTGTGGGAACAGATGTTATTCATATAACCCAAATAGCAAAAATATCTTCTGAAAAAGAATATGCAGTTGTGTTCCCTACTATATATGCAGGCGAAAAAACAGGAGCACAAAATTTTAAAGGCACCGTTGTTTACTCAAGCGAATTAAGGCAACAGCTTTTAAAGGAAACCTGCAAAGAAATTGCAAGAAACGGATTCAAAAAGATTTTAATTTACAACGGGCACGGCGGAAATCAAGCAATGATTTCAAATTTGTCAAGAAGCCTTTTATATGAAAACATTGATTTTTGTGTGTTTGATTACAGCATTGGCTCTGATTTTGCAACACCCAAAAAACTGCTTTCAAAAAACTATCCCTATTTAACAAGCGAAGACAGAAAAATATTAAACGACTACACCGTTCAGAAAAAACGCTACGGGCATGCCTGCTTTATTGAAACAGGCTGGGTGTATGGAGTACGCCCCGAAACCGTTAGACTTGACAAAATAAATCAGGAAAGCGGCGAGAGTACCCATAAATTTGACGAATTTTCAAATTTAAAAATAAACACCCCTCTTGCCTGGATGGCAGACTACCCCAATTCTTATGCAGGCGATTCATTTGATGGAATGAACGAAAGAATTGCAAAGGCAATGGTGGAATATTCAGTTGAAAATCTATGCAGAGTAATTAAGGTTTTAAAAGAAGAAACAATATCACTTGAATATTTAAGCCAGTGGAAGAAAATGTGCTTTGAAGATAAAGAAAAATAAATTTAATAGAGAAAAAACTGCCCTGTTATAAAACAGAGCAGTTTTTTGGGTTCTGCAACAAATGGATTATGTTTAGAGATTCTTTGCTCTCAATGACATTATAAGAAGTATTGATTAAAAGCAGCTTTTATGATATTATTAGTTTATCAAACTAAAGAGGTAAATTATGAAAAGATGCGACGATTTAGGAATAAATAATTTAAAGCTTATTCAGGACGATGAGCTTTTCTGCTTTGGTACAGACAGTGTTCTGCTATCTGACTTTGCAAAAGGCAAAACAGGCGACACTGTTGTGGATTTATGCTCGGGAAACGGGGTTATTCCCATTTTAATGAGTGCCAAAACCAAGGCAAAAAAGTTTTATGCAGTGGAAATTCAAAAATGCTCATTTGAGCTTTTAGAAGAAAATATTGAATTGAATAATTTAGGGGGCAAAATCGAGGGGATTTGTGCCGATATAAAAGATATCTTAAAATATTTTAAATCGGGCAGTGTTGATGTTGTAACCTGCAATCCGCCCTATATGAATAAAGGTGCAGGCTTTCTTAACCCCGACGACTCCCTTGCAATTGCACGCCATGAAATTAAAACCAATCTGAGTGGTGTTATTGAAGCGGCGGCGTCTATTCTTAAATTTGGTGGCAAATTTTATATGGTACACAGAGCCGACA
>JAGBXL010000140.1 GCA_017629325.1 Clostridia bacterium
CTGCCGTCTTCAAACTCCAAAAGCTCACTTGCCATACAGGATTTCAAACCGTAAACACGGGCTATACCATCGCCAACCAAAATAACTGTTCCTGTTTCCTGCATTTCTATTTTTGATTCATAGTTTTTAATTTGTTCTTTAATTATCTGACTTATTTCATCTGTTTTTATGCTCATTTCTTTATCACATCCTTCATGTCTTTAAGATGTTTCTTAATGCTTGAATCAATTATTTTTCCGTCTGCCTCAAGCACAATACCGCCTAAAATTGATTCATCAACAATGTATTCAATTACAGCTGTTTTATTAGTCTTTTTCTCAAGCTTTTCCTTAAGGGCTAATTTTTCTTTATCACTTAACTCTATTGCACTTGTAACCTTTACATTTGAAATTTTATCTACTTCGTTATACAGAGTATAATAATATTTTGCACATTCGTGAAACTTTTGAATATGCTTTTTTTCACAAAGTATTTTCAAAAATGATAAAACATCTCTGGGAATAAAATCTGAAAAAGCCTCTTCAAGTGCATTTAGCCTTTCTTCCAGTGGTATTGAGAAAGTATATAAAAAATCTAAGTAAATGGGATTTTCTTTAAAAACTCTCTCTACCTTTTCAAGTGCATTTTTGTATTTTTGGGCACATTCTTTTTCGCTTGCAAGAAAAAACAGTGCCTTTGCATATTCATTACTTATTTCACTCATTTATCATCACCTATTTTCTCAATAAATGAATCAATAAGACTGCGATGGTCATCGGCATTTATTTCACGCTCTAAAAGCTTATTGGCAAGCGCTGCCGACACTTCAACAATTTCTTTTTTAATGCCGTCCTGGGCCTTTTGTATTTCAAACTGTGCCTGATTTTCTGCCTGACGGACAATAGAATCTGCCGTTTCTTTGGCTTTTGAAACAATTGCTTCGCTTTGTCTTTTAGCACTGTTTTGTGCCTTTTTAATCATTTCTTCGCTCTCATGCTTTATGGTGCCTATTTTTTCGTCCCATAAAAGCCTGTCTTCGTTTGCTATGCGTTTGGCTTCGTTAGCTGCTTCATATTTTGCATCAATTTCGCTCTGACGCTTTGCAAGCATATTATTAACGGGCTTAAAAAGGAACTTTTTAAACATAAGAAAAAGAATTAATAAATTGAGGAGAGAAATAAGTATCTGCCATATATTGACAGAAATAACTTCCAGTGATTGCATAATTCTTTCCTCTCTACATTAACCAAGTGTGTTAATAAGTATATTTATAAACATATTAGGTGTAACAAACAATAAAAGTATTGTTATAACAAGAGCATAAAGACCTGTTGTTTCGGCAATAGCACAACCCATAAGCATTGTGGTGGTTACATCGCCTTTACATTCGGGCTGTCTGCCAATTGCTTCGCACGCTTTTGCAACGGCATTACCTTCACCTATACCGGGGCCTATACCAGCTATCATAGCCAAACCTGCACCTACTGCACAACATCCTAAAATAATACTGATTGCGATTTCCATAAAAAATACCTCCATTTAATTTTTGCACTTTTGTGCTTTTTTCTTTTTTCGTTCTTCATATAATTCAAGAGGAAATCCTCCTGCAATATACAGCATAGTGAGCATAGCAAAAATAAACGCCTGCAAACACCCGCTGAATATATCGAAATAAATTGATAAAACTGCAGGCAAGCCAACCTGCAAAAATGGGAACTCTCCTAAAAATCCGGGAAGTGCACCAAACACGATATTTGATAGTCCCTGCAAGCCCGCTGCAACAAGCACGGATATAACTGAGCCTGAAAGCACATTTCCATAATGACGGAATGCCATAGATATAGGGGTGGCAATTTCGCCAATTATATTAAGGGGTGCCATTAAAACGGGGTTAGCAAAGCTTTTTGCATATTCCCAAAGTCCACACTTCATTTTGTAATATGTTATAAGAATAAACACCAGTATCGCCCATCCTGCTATAATATTTATATCGGATGTGGGTGGAAAAAGTCCAAATAAAGTAATAAGACTTGAAAGAGCTGAAAGTGCAAGTATTGATGCTATAAAAGGACCGAAACTCTTAAAATACTCACCCATATTATTCTTTACAAGAGAAGTGCACATTTCTACTATTATTTCGGCAAAATGATGCCTTTTAAGCCATACGCCGTATCTGATACCGTGTGTAAGATAAAGACAAAAGAACAGAAGCACCACCATTACAATTGCAGAATTTACCTGAGATTCAGTGATTAGCAGATTTTGCACAGGCATTGGCAGAGTAAAATAGATCCTTGCACCCGATATGCTTATTCCATCCGAAAGGGGTGTTGTAAGAACTTTAAGAAACATACCAAAACATATTGGAACAATCATCATTATAATGTAGATTATATCCACCAGCGCAAAACGCCTTGTTTTATAATTCACTTATCTATCACTTCCTTTTTATCTTTTATGAGTGGGCGGAAGGAAACTGCAATTCTTGGGAAAAACAGAGGCACAATAACAGCTATTGTGTTAAAGAAGGGTGCTACAACACCTATAACAACAGCTACAAACATTCCTGCTTTTCTAAGATTCTGAGATGACCTCATAAGTTTTTTTGCATCATTCACTTCCAAAGTTACTGCCTTTTGAACAGTAATACCCATAACAAAGAAATTTAATATTGCCACTGCTATTGAGAGCAGGTTTCCTAAAAGGACTGCGTAAGTCCATTTTTGAAGAAAGATAAAAACGCTTTGCATAAGCACACTTAAAATCAAACAAAAATATGCTATATAGCGGGTTTCGTTTTTAACTGTGGCATCTACCTTTATCATAATTGTACTCCTTTAAAAATCCGCAAGAATTTTTTACAGCTATTAATTTTATTCTTCCGATTTTTTATCTTTGATATCTGTGATAAAATTATTGAATTTATTGAGCACTTCGGGCACCATATCCACAATACGATCTACTGTTGAAATTGCATCGGAAACGGGCAGAAGCCTTATGCTGTCGTTCTTTACTACAAGGAAAGCAACGGGGTTTACGGATACTCCTCCGCCGCAACCGCCACCAAACATTAAGCCATCTGCTTTTTTATCTGCAGGTTTAGCTGAAAATTCGCTTCCGCCTGCACCAAAGCCGCAAGCAACTCTTGAAACAGGAATAACTGTTGTTCCGTCGGGTGTGGTCATAGGCTCGCCAACGATAGTATTGACATCTATCATTTGTTTGAGATTACCCAGAGTTTCAGCCATAAGTCCCTGAATTGGTGTTGACATTTTTAATCGCCGCCTTTTACATTTTATTATTTATATATTTTTTATTACATAAAAATTTTGTTTTTACTGCGATACTTACTTCTTTTTTTGAGTTTTTAATTTTTCATTTCGTTTAAACTTTAAATAACTTATTCCAACAGATACTGCCACAGCTATAAGATTAACAAGCCTTGATGTTATTATACATTCCAGCCTTACGCTGCATTTATCCTGATTATAGTTTGGAGTAACATTTATATTTGGCTCCGCTATGGTTATTACTGATGAAATAAATGAAATCACATTATATATGCCTGTCCATAGTGCTCCTGTTAAAATTCCCGTTGCCATGGCATCTCCAAAACCAAAATCTATATGAAGGTTTATATCTTTGGCATAAACAGCCTTTTTTAATTTTGATGAATTGTTTTTGTAGGCATATTTAAAAGCACAAAAGGTTTTATATGCTTTCTTTACTTTTTCAAAAAAGCCAATATCATCTTCTTTTATGATATCTCTTGTTTTTTCTTTAAGCTTTTCAGCTTCTCTTTTAGATGATTTTTTAATGCTGAAAAGTCCGCCGAAAAACTTGATTTTATAATATATTTTAAGCTTTTGCCCTTTGCTTTTTTCTGCATTAATCGAAAGTTTGATTTTTGAGAAAAGTAAAGAAATTATAAATACAAAAATTACAATTGCCAAAATCAAAAAAAACATTTTCATAGTATCATACCTTTATAAATTCCATTATTCATTTGGAATTTCGTTTATATCACCTATTAAAGAATCGGCATTATCATTTGTAGTTTGGGCTTCTTCCTTTACAAACTCCATTTGCTCACCCTCTATAATTTCGTGATTTAATTCACCGAAATTATATTCCAAATCAATATCGGGAAGCTCCGAAAGAGAGGAAAGGTCGAAGCATCTTAAAAATTCTTCGCTTGTGCCAAAAAGCATTGGTCTGCCGGGGGCATCGAGCCTGCCGACTTCTTCTACCAAGCCCGCGGCAACAAGATTATTTAAGGCACCATCGGAATTAACACCGCGAATAAATTCTATTGTGCTTCTGGTTATTGGCTGATTATATGCCACTATTGAAAGAACCTCCAAGCCTGCATTTGAAAGGGAAGCTCTGCGTTTTCTTTCGGTTAAATCACGGATTTTTTCATAGTATTCTTTTTTGCTTGAGAGCTGATAGCTATCTTCCAGGCGAACAAGACGTATTCCACATTTTGAATCTTCATCGTATTTCTTTTTTAAATCTTCAAGCATTTTAACTACTTTGCTCTCGCTTATTTCCATTACCTCTGCAAGTCTTTTAACCGGAACGGATTCACCGCTTGCAAAAAGCATTGCCTCAAGAGCTGCTTCATTTGTGAGATTACTCATATTTAATCACCGTATTATTCAAAATTATATTCTAATTCTTCGTCTGCCTTTTCACCAAGTGAAAGCATAACCTGTCCGTCTTCATCGTAAACATAAATATGATTTAATTTCATAAGTTCGAGTATTGCAAGGAAAGTTGCCACGATTTCGTTTTTATGGTTTGCTCCCTCAAAGGCATTTGCAAAGCTTATTTTTTTTGCTGTTTTAAGTTTGGAAACCAAGCCTGTTGCACGTTTTTTTACAGATACCGGCTCTCTGCCCACAATACCCTCGAAGCTATCCTTTGGAGGCGGTGCTCTTCGCTCTGTTTTTTCTAGTATGGTTAAGAAAGCATCGTAGAGCTTATCTATGCTGGCATGGTCTATGCGGATTGGCTCTTTCTTTTCGGGTTTGGGAATTTCTTCTGCATCTTTAAAGAAATAATATGTGCCATCAAACTGCATTGTTTTAAAGCGTTCTGATATCAGTTTCATACGCCTTCTTTGCTTTAAGGCTTCTGTTAGGCTATTGGCAAGAGCTTCGGGGTCTTCCTCTTCTTCGTGTTTGGGAAGAAGTGCCTTTGACTTTATGTAAAGAAGGTCGGTGGCAACAACTAAAAAATCGCTGGATATATCTAAATCCATTTGCTGCATAGCGTTTATATATTCAATATACTGATCGGTTATGGCAATAAGAGAGATATTGCAAATATCGAGCTTATTGCGTTTTATAAGGTGTTCCAAAAGGTCAAGAGGGCCTTCGAAATCTGAAACCTTAAAGGTTAGCTGCTCCATTTATATCACCATATTAGCTAAAAAATATTAGTCCTGCTATATATTCGTAAAAGTTTATTATATATGAGCGGAGGCCAGAAAGAACAGGACTCATTACACCTGCATAAACAATAATTATAAGTATGATTCCAAAATATCTTTCATATTCGTAAATTCTGTATTTTATTCTGCCGGGCAAAAATTCCATTAATATTTTTGAACCGTCAAGCGGAGGAATAGGAATAAGATTAAATATCATAAGACCAACATTCATATATATTCCATACATACAAACCTGCAAAACGAAGTGGCGAATCATACCGCCCGGTGCGGCGTGTATCATTACTGCGTAATATAACAGGCAGAATATAAAGCCCAAAATAAAATTAGCAAAAGGTCCTGCAAGGCTTACCAGCACAATTCCCGCCCGTCTGTTTTTAAAATAGCGAGAATCTATGGGCACTGGTTTTGCCCAGCCAAAACGAAAGAAAAGCATACATAGTGCACCCATTAAATC
>JAGBXL010000011.1 GCA_017629325.1 Clostridia bacterium
CTCGGAAATTAAAAAAGACGAGCCTTTCGCTCGTCTTTTTATTTCCGGAGAAGGAGAGATTTGAACTCTCGCGCCGGTTACCCGACCTACACCCTTAGCAGGGGCGCCTCTTCGGCCAACTTGAGTACTTCTCCATACATATAGTGCTGTTTGCCAAATTAAACAGCACCAAGTGAATATTAAAAAACGGAGAGGCAGAGATTCGAACTCTGGGTGCTTTCGCATCACTAGTTTTCAAGACTAGCTCCTTAAACCACTCGGACACCTCTCCATATTTGCCATCAGGCACGGATTATATTTTAACACAGCCAAGGGGTATTGTCAATATATTTTTTGAAAAAAATTAAAAAATATTCAAAAAAATTTGAATTTATGGTTGACATAGCTTTTATTTTGATATATAATATCAATGTTGCAAATTTAATACATAGGGGTATAGCTCAGTTGGTAGAGCAGTGGTCTCCAAAACCACGTGCCGTGGGTTCAAGTCCTACTGCCCCTGTAAAATAAAAGGTCCATACCACAAGGTATGGATTTTTTATTTTAGGTTCTTTTCTAAATGTTGGGGTTTGAGATTCTTCACTCTGTTCAGAATGACAATTTAAATTTTTGAAACACTGCGTTAGTGTCATTCTGAGCATTAGCGAAGAATCCCCACTCATACAAACCCCAACATTTGTTATAGAACCTTATTTTATAATAGGATAAGAAGGAATTGAAGCCTAAGAGGGTAAGTTGTCATAAAATCCAATTTTTGACTATTATTTATATCACACAGTATCTTTTATAATTTTTTATGTTAATTGTTATTTAATATATAGTAAATTATTTTTCGATGCATTTTACAACAGGAGTTTTATTGTTATATTCCCAAACAAAGAATTTAACCTTGCTTCCTACTTTGATTTCTTCAGTGCAATTAAAGTTTGTGTTGCCAACTGAACATTTCTCAACAAATAAGGTGGCGAGAACTATTTTTGAATCTCCGCCTGAAGGCACTAAATAATTTGTTACTACACTATCGGAACTTTTGTTTCATCATTTTATATTCCTCCTTAAATTTAAACACATGATAATTTATACTAAAAATAGTAACACTTTTAAGAATAAAAGTAAACTTCCTTAATGGGCAAAAAACATTTAGTTTAATGTGCATAAAAACAGCAGTCATTTTTTGATGCATTTAACGAAAATCATAATTTTAGATACCAATTTATGAGTTTGGATACAGCTGGGTTTTTTGCCATATTTTCTATTGCAACATATATTTATTATATGCAGATATCTGTTTTTCAATTTATTGGTTTTGTTAAGACATAGAAAGTTAAAGTTTATAATTTTTAAGATATAAATTCCCCACACCCTTGACAAAATTACACCTTGTTGGTATAATATAAAGTGAATTTTAAATAAGGCCCATTGGTCAAGCGGTCAAGACGGCGCCCTCTCAAGGCGCAATCCCGAGTTCGATTCTCGGATGGGTCATTAGAAAAAAGCATCGACTATGTCGGTGCCTTTTTTATGAATTGCCCGACGGCACTAATTGAAATCTTACGATTTCATGAATTGCACTTCGTGCATTTAAGGCAATTTTATTCATGTTGCGGTAGCAACAATTCATGGTGAAACCAATTCATGACAACGAAGTTGTCAAATCATCAAAAATAAAATATCTCTATGGTTCTGCTTTCATATAAAAAACGGCTTGCTTTTGCAAGTCGTTTTTTATATAACTCTAATACATTTTTATTCATAAAGTTCAATAGAATCAGTTCCGTCTGTTTCTTTAAGGCTGACAGACACCATCTCGCTTTTAGATGTGGGAATGTTTTTCCCCACATAATCCGGGCGAATGGGGAGCTCTCTATGCCCTCTGTCGCAAAGAACAGCAAGCTGAATTTTTGCAGGGCGGCCGTAGGATATTAAGGCGTCCATAGCGGCTCTCACGGTTCTGCCTGTGTAGATAACATCATCGGTTAAAACAACGTCCATTCCCGTTATGTTAAAATCTATTTTAGTTTCGCTTATCTTTGCAGGTTTGTTGCCAAGGTCATCTCTGTGCATAGTTATATCTAAAATGCCAACGGGTATTTTTTTACCCTCAATTTTTTCTATTGCCTCAGAGAGCCTTTGTGCAAAAGGAATACCCCTTGTTTTTATTCCAACAAGGCAGAGTTTGTCGGCACTATGGTTATTTTCAACTATTTCGTGAGCTATTCGCACAATAGCTCTTTTAAGAGCATTTTCATCGTATAATGATGCTTTGAGTTTCATTTAAACACCCCGAATATATGTTAAATATAGTTAAGAAATAAAAGAGAATAGAATAGAAATTGTTGAAATCCGCCCTTGCAGGCGGATTTCTTCGTTTTCTCTTCACTCTTGGTTCTTATTTATTATCTGTCATAAAGGATATCAATTAGTTTTTCTTCTTTGATAACATTATGTTTGTTATTATTCCAAGAATTAAGGCAACTGCAACGGGGGTAAGAGTTACTTTGCCAAACACAAGGCTTAAGCCGCCGATACCTGCAATAAGAATAACACTAACAACAAAGAGGTTGCGGTTATCTTCAAGGTCAACATTTTTAATCATTTTTAAGCCGCTAACTGCAATAAAGCCGTAGAGTGCCATACAAATTCCACCCATTACACATTTAGGAATTGAATTAACAAAGGCAATAAAGGGTGAAAGGAAAGATACTAAAATAGCACCGATTGCTGCAGCAATTATTGTGGCAACAGAAGCATTTCTGGTTATGGCAACACAAGCAACAGATTCGCCGTAGGTTGTGTTGGGGCAGCCGCCAAAGAAAGCACCCACCATAGAACCGATACCATCGCCTAAAAGTGTTCTTGAAAGACCGGGCTCTGAAAGAAGGTCTTTTTCTATAATAGAAGAAATGTTTTTGTGGTCGGCAATATGCTCTGCAAAAACAACAAATGCAACAGGCACATAACTAACTGCTATTGCACCAATATATGCGGGAGTTATTTCGGAAACACCTTTAAACGCTGTTACAAATGTGAAATCGGGAACAGAAATAAAGGTTGAGAGCTTAATTCCATCTGCTGTTAAAGCTTTAAATGCATCGAAGCTTAAAACCTTTAAAGCGTCTATTTCAAGAGCATTACCAATAAGAGTGAATATGAGTGATACAGCATAGCCTGCAAGAATACCAATGATAAAGGGAATAAGCTTTACCATTTTTTTGCCGTAGGTGGAGCTTATAATTGTAACAAAGAGTGCCACCAAACCACAAAGCACACAAATAAGGGGATTTGCACCCTCGGCACCTGTCTGGAGGTCGCCTACTGCATTACCTGCAAGAGATAAACCGATTATAGCAACGGTTGGTCCGATAACAACTGCGGGCATAAGCTTATTTATCCAGTCAACGCCTGCAATTTTAACAATAATTGCAATAACAACATAAACAAGGCCTGCAAAAACTGCACCCATAATAATTCCGGCATAGCCAAGAGCCATTGAAACGCCGCCTGCAAATGCAGCAAACATTGAGCCTATAAATGCAAATGAAGAGCCTAAAAATACAGGGCTTTTCTTTTTAGTGAACAAAACATAAACAAGAGTGCCCACACCTGCACCAAAGAGTGCTGCGGCAGAGCTCATGCCGTTGCCTATAATAACAGGCACAACTAAGGTTGCAGCCATAATTGCAAGAAGCTGCTGAATTGCAAAAATAACAAGCTGAGTAAATTTTGGTTTGTCGCTTACATCATAGATAAGTTTCATAAAAATTTCTCCTTTGTGTTTTTAAGCTATCTCATAGAAGACAAAAAATGCCATATCCGTTTTATGCGGACATGGCATAGTTTTTTATAACAAGCTGATAAATCTTACTGATGTCCCGCATCAAATTTAAAGATAGCTTATTTAAGTTATATACATTCTAACACATTTATTTTTCTGTGTAAAGAATTTTTTGTTTATTTGTTATTTATCATTTTGGCAAGCTCGGGAATTGTTTTGTGAACCTTTATTTCAGAGCCTTTTATTGCTTCGTCCATTATTCTTTGGTATGCAAATTCCTCTGCCATTTTTGCCGCGGTTTCCTGGCTTATTTCGCCAAGGGGTATTCTTTTTACAATATGGTAGCCGTAGCTTGTTTCAATAACGGGGCTTATTTGGTTATCTTTTAAGGCTAAGGTTGCATCTTCAAATTCTTTAACCATTTCGCCCTTTGTAAAGGTGTAGCCCTCAGGTGATGCTTGCATGCCGGGGTCCTCGCCGTATTTTTCAATAAGGCTATCAAAATCGGAGCCTTTTTTTGCTTTTTTGTAAATATCGTCTATAATTTTTTTGGCCTCAGCTTTAGTTCTGCCCTCAAATGTAACAAGAATATGCTTTGCACTCATATAGTTTTCGGCATACCATTTTTTTGCAGAGTCAAAATCTTCTTCGCTTATTTTGCTACGGAAGAAATTAGCCATAAAGCTGTCGCAATCAACAGCGTCTATAAAAGGTGAAACAAGAAAAAACTTTTCTTCAATATTATTGTATTCTTCCACCATCGACTTAAAGCTTTCGGTTTCATCTATAATAAGCTTTTCGCCTTTATTCTGATAGTAGCTTGCCGATGCATACACAGAGCCTATTAAATCTATCGCCTGAGGAAGAAGGATTTCCAGAGAATCACCGCTTATATCAACCCCAAGATTTGGAAGAAGGGAAATAAAGGTGTCGGCAAAAATGTCAACTCCGTTTACAGTCATAACAGCATCTTCGTCTGTTATATAAACATGCTCTGTGGGAGCAATATATTTAACCTTCATTCCAAGATTTTCAGAAATAAACCTTATTGGCACCATTGTTCTGCCGCCTATTTCCTCGGGTGCGGCATCAAGCTTTATAGCCTCACCGTTTACATAGGCAATATCACTGCCTAAATTTAAAATAATTTCTTTGCCATCTTTTTTAATGCTTACTTCTTGTTTTTCGCCATTCCAGCCAACAAGAGCACCAAAACGCTCAGATATAATTCTAACGGGTACCATTGTTCTGCCATTTTTGGTGTAGGGGGCAGTTTCTATTTCGAAGCTTTCTATTTTTTCATTTCTTTCATACATGGTGTTTGAGCCCATTTGAAATTCCAAACCCTTTGCACCTGCACAAATTGATGAAAGCAGCATAAAAGCCAGGATTAAAGCTATTATTTTTTTCATTTATTTTTCCCCTATTTTAATTCATTTAATATTTCAACAAATGAACTTGTTATAATTTCGGCAACACCTTTTTTAAGTGGTGAGCTTCCTGCTTCGTAGCCGCCCTCATCATAGGCTGCAGTTGTGGGGTAATAGTAGCCACCGCCGTTTGTTAGGCAGCAAACAACTGTTGTGCCAAAGGGTGATGCAGCTATTATCTGTCTGCCAAGACCTGTAAATGGTTCACCCGGGAGACCTACAAATGCAATGTCGCCAACTCTTAAGCAGGTAAATTTCATTTCGTAAAATTCAGGGCCGTCTTTAAGACGCATAATTCTTCTGGCACGGGCTTTAGCTGTGGTTAATTCCATTTTTTTATAGGGGAGCTCATCCTGTCTGCCAGATTCTACCATATCTAAAATTTCTTTTGCCCAGTCGAGCTTATCGTTTTCCATATTGGTTGGAATTTTAACATCTTTTGTGCCAAAGCTTATGGTATCAATATCAACCTCAACAGTTTTTGTGCATATAGAAAGAGCACTTCCTGCAATAACTCTGCCCATGTGTATTGCATGCTCATAGCCACGGGGAACACCGTCGAAGCTATCGTAGCAAAGGCCAACCCTATCTGCCTGGGTGGGAGCTGTGTTAATATGGTTAACATCGCCCTGTGCACCATTTATAAACACACATTTAACACCGGGAATTGCACCCTCAACAGCTTCACGAACAAATCGTGGGAAATCAGCACTGATAAGCTCACCGCCAATAACATCGGGGTGAACACCAAAGTTTACTATGTAAATATCGTCTCCGCCGCATCTTTTAATCTGAATGAGCTTCAATACATCGCTTGCTTCGTCTAAAACATGGTCAATGTTAGGATTGTCAACACCCGGATTTGTTTGAACGCCGCCATCTTTCATGCGATATCTTCTAACAAAAGAAATATTTTTAGCTGTGCCCTCGGCAACATAGAATTTTGCATCTTTTAAATCATCTATGGCATATTTTGCTGTATCACGCATAATTAAACCAAGACTTGTTTTATAGCTTTCCATAAGTGCCAAAGCTTCTTGGGGTTCATCTTCTGTTAAAACAAGCTTAGGACCTGTGTGGGTGTGGGTGCTGGTAACAAAAACAGCATCATAAGGAACACCGCAGAATTCAGAAATAATTTTTCTTTGCTCAGCACAGAAATCGTTTGGAATATGAATAAGGTCAAGATTTAAAATAATTGCCCTTTTATCATCTTTTTCAATTGCAATTGCATGAACTTCAAGGCGGTCAAGATAGCCCTTTGCATATCTTTTTTCAAAATAGCCCGCAATTGGAATACCAAGAGGCGGGGTGATATCTTGCCTTGCAAAACCTGCTTTTAAATTACTCATAATTAAACACTCCTTAGCGTGAAATATACTTAAAGTGAGTATAGCACAAAACAAATAATAAGTAAATAAACTAAAGAAAAAATAGTTTAAAAAATTTTTTAAAAAAGTGTTGACAATTTGAAAGTTTTATGATAATATATACAGGTCGCGTAAGGCGACATACCCTATGGGAGCTTAGCTCAGCTGGGAGAGCATCTGCCTTACAAGCAGAGGGTCATAGGTTCGAGCCCTATAGTTCCCATTTTTTAAAATTTAATATGCTGGTGTAGCTCAATTGGCAGAGCAGCTGATTTGTAATCAGCAGGTTGCGGGTTCGAGTCCCATCACCAGCTCCAGGGGAGGTTCCCGAGTGGCCAAAGGGGGCAGACTGTAAATCTGTTAGCTACGCTTTCGATGGTTCGAATCCATCTCTCCCCACCAAAAAAGAACGACTATTCTGATAGAATGGTCGTTCTTTTTTGTGTTTGGGTCCGCAAGGACACAACATCATTTTGAAACGCAGTTTCAAACATCATTTCAGCGAAGCTGAACATCATTGTGCAAAAATCGGACACAAAATGATGTTGTGCATAGCACAAATGATGATGCCTGCGGCAAACGATGTATTGCTTCACAATAACGATGTTGCACTTCGTTCAAATGTGTGATATAATTTGTTTTAAAGTGATTTATATTTTGAAATTTTATGTTTAAACGCTAATTATTTAATAATAAAGTCTTTGCAAATTGTAATCGTTTAATTTTTAGAATTATACGCAAAAATATTCTATTACATTTACAAAACGAAGTAACTATGATAATATAATTGTAATTGTTTTTTATGTATAATGAATATTTTAAGAAGGTGAAATGCAAATGATATAAAAACCTAGTGGAGTAATTCTTGTAGGAAATGGGA
>JAGBXL010000141.1 GCA_017629325.1 Clostridia bacterium
CACCCACTATTTTATAGATAAGGGTGAGGATATTGCCTTCCACATCACACACAGAGATGGGACGTCTTAAAAACAGACCATCTATTTTGATATTTACAAACTGACCGGAAGCGGTTATGTGAGAGGTGTCACCTATGAGTGTCATTTTCATAACGTCTTTGGCGATTTTCACATTTTCTTCTACCGTAAAAATTGATTGAAGCATTTTTTCATTCCTTTCGTTACAGCAAATGGGTACGGGCGATTGAGAAAAAGCCCCTACTGTTTTGTAACTTGTTTTATTGTAGGGAATGGATTTATCCATTCCGATGCGGAAGGCATAAATGCCTTCCCTACGATATTAAACAAACAGTAAAGATTAAAATATTACAAAGCACTACAAACCTTTATTTAAACAATTACGCATCTATTGTGGATATGCAAAGAGTTGTTTCTTCCAAAACATCCAAAAGAACAGAAACTGTGTCAAGTGATGTGAAGATATTTACATTGTTTTCTGTGGCAAGCTTGCGGATGTCGTGTCCGTCATTTACTATATTATCTGAGCCTGCAACATTACTTGTGTTAATGATATATGCAATGTGTCCCTGACGGATAGCATTTGGAATTTCTTCACTGCCTTCGCTGATTTTTGAGAGAACATGGGTGCGGATACCGTTGTTCTTTAAAAACTCGCCTGTGCCTGCTGTTGCCTGAATGTTAAAGCCAAGGTTATAGAAGCGGCGAATTAAAGGAAGTGATTCTTCTTTATCTACATCGGCAATTGTTGCTAAAATTGTGCCATAATTCTGAAGCTTCATTCCTGATGCCTGAAGAGCTTTATACATTGCACGGTTTAATTTATCATCGTAGCCTATAACTTCACCTGTTGATTTCATTTCGGGCGAGAGATAAGCATCAAGACCACGGATTTTGTTGAATGAGAACACGGGAACTTTTACATACCAGCGTTTCTTTTCCTCTGGATAAATACCAAATATGCCCTGCTCTTTTAAGGATTTACCCATTATAACCTCTGTTGCAATATCGGCAAGGCTATAACCTGTTGCTTTTGAAAGGAAGGGAACTGTTCTTGAAGAACGTGGGTTAACTTCTATAACAAACACGTTTTCATCTTTATCTACTATAAACTGAATATTATAAAGACCTACAATGCCAATTCCAAGACCTAATTTTTTGGTGTAGCTAAGAATTGTGCCTTTAACTTTATCGGACACGCTGAAGGTTGGATATACGCTTATGGAGTCGCCGCTGTGAACGCCTGTACGCTCAATAAGTTCCATGATGCCCGGAACAAATACATCTGTTCCGTCGCAGATAGCATCTACCTCTACCTCTTTACCCGAAATGTATTTATCTACAAGCACGGGTTTATCTTCGTCTATTTCAACTGCTGTTTTAAGGTAGTGGCGAAGTTTTTCTTCGTTACCAACAATCTGCATTGCTCTGCCGCCAAGAACAAAGCTTGGGCGAACAAGAACGGGGTAGCCTATTTCGGCAGCTGCTTTAACACCGTCTTCTATTTTGGTTACGGCTCTGCCTGATGGCTGGGGAATATCTAATTCTTTTAAGATTTTTTCAAATGAATCTCTGTTTTCAGCTTTTTCAATTGCATCGCAATCTGTGCCTATTATTTTTACACCAAGCTTCATTAAAGGATCGGCAAGGTTAATTGCTGTTTGACCGCCAAGAGATGCAATAACGCCCTCGGGTTTTTCAAAGTGAACAATATTCATTACATCTTCGGGTGTTAAAGGCTCAAAATAAAGCTTATCGGCTGTGGTGTAGTCGGTTGAAACTGTTTCGGGGTTATTGTTTATGATAATTGCTTCATAGCCCGATTTTTTAATTGTTGTTACCGCATGAACTGTTGAATAGTCGAATTCAACACCCTGACCTATTCTTATTGGACCTGCACCTAAAACAATTATCTTTTTGGAATCGGTGAGAACAGATGTATTTTCACCTGTGTAGCTTGAATAGAAATAAGGAATATAGGCATTTGTGTGGCAGGTATCTACCATTCTGAACACGGGGAAGATGTTGTTTTTGCATCTTAAATCGTAAACATAGCTTTCGTTTTCGCCCCAGATTTTTGCAATCATTTTATCGCCGAAGCCCATTTTCTTTGCTTCTTTTAAGATTTCGATATTATCTTTATTTTCTGCAATAACCTTTTCAAAATCAATAATTTTCTTTATTGTTTCAAGGAAATATTCTGTTATTGCTGTGATTTCATGAAGCTCGGCTGTTGTCATTCCGCGTCTTAAAAGTTCGGATATACCGTAGATGTTATCATCGCGGAAGGTTTTTATATATTTAACTATTTCATCATTTGACATTGATGAGAATTTTTCGTGATAGAAATGGAACACGCCTGTCTCTAACGAACGAACAGATTTGAGCATACATTCTTCTAAGGTAGAGCCTATGCCCATAACTTCGCCTGTTGCTTTCATTTGTGTGCCGAGTTTATTTGTGGCAGAGGCAAATTTATCAAATGGGAAGCGTGGGAATTTGGCAACTATGTAATCAAGGCGTGGCTCAAAAGCTGCAGTTGTGTTGGCAATTGTGATATCTTCAAGAAGCATACCAAGAGCAATTTTAGCAGTTACTCTTGCGATTGGGTATCCGCTTGCTTTTGAAGCCAGAGCTGATGAACGGGATACTCTGGGATTAACCTCAATTAAATAATACTCACTGGAATTAGGGTTAAGGGCAAACTGAACATTACAGCCGCCTTCTATTTTTAATTCACGGATAATTTTTATTGCACTGTCGTTGAGCATTTTTAAATCGTGGTCATTTAAAGTGAGGATTGGGGCTACAACGATTGAATCACCTGTGTGAACACCAACGGGGTCGATGTTTTCCATTCCGCAGATTGTTATGGCATTATCAGCTGAATCACGCATAACCTCAAATTCAATTTCTTTATATCCTTTTACGCTCTTTTCTATAAGAACCTGATGAACGGGCGAAAGCTTAAATGCATTTGCACCAATTTCACGGAGTTCTTCTTCGTTATTGGCAAAACCGCCGCCTGTGCCGCCGAGAGTAAATGCTGGGCGAAGAACAACAGGATAGCCGATTTTTTCGGCAGCTTCTACTGCTTCTTCAATTGAATATGTGATTTCAGAAGGAATAACGGGCTCGCCTATTGATTCGCAAAGTTCTTTAAAGAGTTCGCGGTCTTCAGCTCTTTCAATACTTTCACTGCTTGTGCCTAAAAGCTCAACCTCACATTCTTTTAAGATACCCTTTTTTTCAAGCTGCATTGCTAAATTTAAGCCTGTTTGTCCGCCTATGCCGGGAACAATGGCGTCGGGACGCTCAAAGCGAAGGATTTTTGCAAGGTATTCAAGAGTTAAAGGCTCCATATATACCTTATCTGCAATGGTGGTAGCTGTCATAATTGTGGCGGGGTTTGAGTTTACAAGAACTACCTCGTAGCCCTCTTCTTTAAGTGCAAGACAAGCCTGGGTGCCTGCGTAGTCGAATTCTGCCGCCTGACCTATTACAATAGGACCTGAACCTATGATAAGTACCTTTTTGATATCTGTTCTTTTTGCCATTTTTATTCCTCCTGTATTAGTTATTTATCCAAACGATTTTTCCATCTTTAACTGTTAAAAGACACTTGCCGTAAACTTCAAAGCTCTCAAAAGGAGTGCTTTTGCCTTTGGAAACAAAATCTTTTGGGTTAATTTTGTATTTATTATTTAAATCCCAGATTGTGAAGCTTTCACCAAGAGGGATATTAAAGCGTTTTCTTGCATTAAAGCACATTAAGTTCATAAGCTTTTCTAAACTCAGTATGCCTGTTTTAACAAAGTTTGTATACATTAAAGGGAAAGATGTTTCTATTCCCACAACTCCCATAAGGCTTTCTTTTAAGCCTTTGGATTTTTCCTCGCTGCTATGGGGGGCATGGTCGGTTGCTATCATATCTATGGTGCCATCTTTTATGCCCTCTATAAGAGCAAGACGGTCTTCTTCGCTTCTTATGGGCGGATTCATTTTGAATCTGCCTTCTTCTTTAAGATTCATATCGTTTAAAAGAAGATAATGAGGACCTGTTTCACAGGTAATATCTACACCGTCTTTTTTTGCTTTGCGGATTAAATCAACACTTTCTTTTGTGGATATATGGCACACATGGTAGCTGCAACCAGTTTTCTTAACAAGCTCAATATCTCTTTTTATAGGGCCCCACTCACTTTCGGAGCAAATACCCTTGTGGTTATTTTTGCGGGCATATTCACCATCGTGGATATAGCCGCCGTTTAAAAGAGAGTTATCTTCACAGTGAGCAACAATTATTTTATTTAAACTCTTGGCTTTTTCCATGGCAGAAATCATCATTTCTTCCCTTTGAACTCCTCTGCCGTCGTCGGAAAAGCCTGCAACAAATGGCGCCATATCTTCCATATCGGAAAGCTCCTCACCCATTTCTTTTTTGGTTATGGAACCAAAGGGGTGAACACCTATAACTGCATCTTTTTTTATTATATCAAGCTGAAGTTTTAAATTATCATAGCTATCGGGCACAGGGTTTAGATTGGGCATTGAGCAAACATCGGTAAACCCGCCTCTTGCAGATGCCCTTGTTCCCGATGCTATTGTTTCTTTATAAAAAAAACCCGGCTCTCGAAGATGCACATGAACATCTGCAAAACCGGGCAGGCAAACAAAATCACCGTTTAAAAAAGAAGATACGAAATCTGCAAAAACTGCAGAAGCGTTAGCTTTGCCTGCAGCAGAAATTATTTCGTATGCTTTTGTCCTTAGTTCTTTATTCATAGTTAGCTCCTTTACTACCCCAATACTAAAACACAGGGAAAGCGCATAAATCGTAAGATTATACAAAAAAAGCCTGCCCTTTGTGGCAAGCGAAAAATACACAAAAAAACTATGCACAAATATTCATTTGCACACCAAATTCTAATAATTTTCATCTTGCCGATATCTCTGTATCGATTTAAAGACGCGGTATGCAAAACTTGTTTCACGTACCTTATTAATGATATCACAACAAGATTAGGTTGTCAAGGAAAAATTAGACTATATACAAAAAATCAGAGCCAAAGTTAAGCCCTGATTTTTGTTAAATTTTGATATATTTCACAACTTATTATTTATTCTTAAAATAAGAAAGCATTGGCTTTATATTTCGCCCTTTTTTCTTGCGGAGAATATAGTTATTAGTTATTCTTTTTACATAGCCTGAAAGAAATATAACTGCTATAAGGTTTGGCAGCATCATAAGACCGTTAAAAATATCGGAAACCGTCCACGCTAAAGAAGATGTTAAAACCGCACCCAGCGGAATTGACAAAAGATGAAGTGCTTTAAATATAAACACACTATTTTCGCCAAAAATATATTCCCAGGCTTTTGCCCCGTAATGATTCCAGCCTATAACTGTTGAAAATGAAAAAAGGAAAATACAAATTGCAACAAATTTTCCGCCCAGATCTCTCCCGGGGAAATTAAGGTTAAAAGCTTCGGCAACCAAGGTTGCGTCGCTTCCTGAAAAAAGGTTGGTGTTAAGATTATACGCTCCCGATGTGAGCACAACAAGGGCAGTAACTGTGCAAAGTAAAATTGTATCTACAAACACCTCAAACATACCCCACATGCCCTGTTCACATGGTTCTTCAAGCGAGGTTGATGCATGAACAATAACTGATGAACCAAGACCTGCCTCATTTGAAAACACACCCCTTTTAAAGCCTTCGGAAAAAGCCCTCCCCAAAATAAAGCCCGTGCCTCCGCCAACACCCGCTTCAAAACTAAAAGCTGACGAAAATATTGCTTTAAAAGCAGGGATTACATTATGTGCATTTTTTATTATTACATAAATTGAGCCTGACATAAAAAAGACTATCATAAAAGGAACTATTTTTTCGGTAAAAGACGTTATTTGTTTTAGCCCTCCCGTGCATGCTATGAGTGCAAGAATAAAAAGAAGAATTCCAAGAAAGAGAGGATAAAAATCTGCAAAGGTAAATCCTCTTAAAAGCTTTAGGTTACCGGCAGGAAAAGATGCTGTAAGATTTAAAACTATTTTATTGACCTGCCCCATTGAGCCCATTCCAAACGAAGCAAGAACGGTGAAAACAGAAAAAAGGTATGCAAGACATTTTGCAATAGTTTTAAATCCTTTTACAGAGCCTAAACCTTCCTCAAGATAATACATTGCTCCGCCCGACCATTCACCGCCTATGTTTTTTCGCCTGAAATATATTCCCAAGATATTTTCAGCATAGCTTGTGCCCATACCGAGAAATGCCGCAACCCACATCCAGAAAACTGCACCCGGGCCGCCTATGCATATAGCAGAACTGACACCTACTATATTTCCAACACCCAGTGTTGCCGCAAGAGATGTACACAGAGATGCAAAAGGCGAAATTGAGCCTTTTGATGATAGCTTCGCTTCCTTTTTAAAAAGAGTGCCAAAAGTTTTTTCCCACCACAAAGGAAACCTGAAAAGCTGAAAGCCACCCAGAAGAATTAAAAGATATAATCCTGCGAAGGTAAGAAACAAAAAAGAAAGTTTATCCCATATAAATGAATTCAGGTCCATTTATTTCAAATCCTTCTTTTAGGTATTACAATGGGCTTTGAGCTTGTTAAAGGTGCATCTTGGTCTATGCCGTTTACAGCTGCGATTTCCGAAACGGTTGTGTTATATTTTTGTGCATATTCCCAAAGAGTTTCATTTCCCGAAGGATAGCAAACCGTTATGCTTGCCTGTGATGATTTATCTATTGGAGATGCTTTATCCTCTGCAAAATCGGATACAAGATTTTGAGAAACATAGCTCATCTGGGCAGCAGAAATTTTAAGAACAGTTCTTGTTTGAATTTCTGATGATGAAAGAACATAGTTATAGTTTTGTGCCGATACGGATACATCGAATACCGATGTTTCATAATCGCAACTGCAGGGAAGCTCTGTTTCAAAGGGAATATCCTTTTTTACACTGTTTAAAACATCTTCGGAATCGGAATAGATAACACAAACAGATGCTATACCCGATATTTTAAGAGAGGAATTATCACAAACTGTTTTTTTGCAAGAGGGGTAAACATTCATATAGTGAACTCTTGATACTCCGCCGCCGTTTTCAGATACAGAAAGGCTTTCTTTAACTGTTATACTTGCATCGCCTAAATTACGGTAGGTTTCTATGGGAAAGCTGTTTTTTGAAACACTATAACTGTAATCAGGGCTATAAGCATCACAAACATAGGAACATTCAAGTTTTTCAAAAACTCTGATATAGCCTTTTACAGTTATATCGGCATCTATTGTAGTTTCTTCTTCAGTTTCATTTAAATTATAGCTCACATTAGCAACATTAAAATAGGAATGGAGAGTGCTATCTACCGTTGCCATATCTAAATCGATTATTTCTGTAAAGCTAAATTCTGTTTCGTAGGTAGAAAGTTCTTCCCCTGAAGAATAGAAAATTTTTGCAGGAAGATTTCCTTTAAGAATTGCTTTGTTGTTTACGGTTTTGGCATCGAGAGAATCTATGCGGATATTAAAATCACATATTTCTGAGCCTTCGGTTAGGGGAACTGATATGGTATCGGAAACAGTGAATTCAACTTCTTTTAAAGAAATGGGTGCATCTGCACTTATGTTTTCGGTTTTGCAAGGTACACAGTCTTCACCTTCAATAGATTCAAGAAAGCTTATATCTTCGTGTTTAATCGTGTCGGTATCGAAATAAATATTTGCCATAGCAGATATTTTTCTTGAATTTTTTACGTTATAATCAGTTGATGCAACTATACATTTTGTTATGCACATGGCATCAGCGGGTGATTTTGTTAAATCTGCCTGATGATTAAAGGGGGCTGTGTGCTCAATTGTGTAGATTATATTTTTATCGTTTTCACCAACATAGAGAACTGTGTAATTCACCGTGCCCGAATAAATTATTTTATCTTTGCGAATATATTGCTCCTCTAAATTGGCAGATGCATTTACACAAAGAATGCGATATATATCGGGCTTTGTATCGGGAACAATTATATCGCTTGACGCGGTATATTCGTTTTTTTGTTTTTTTGCCCAGGAGCAAACTTTAATGTTTTTATAGCTTAAGTCCATTATGCTTCAACCTCTCACTAATATAATGTTTGTACAATATATGAGAGCCAGAGGTGATTTATTACTTAACATATATAAAAGAAAAAGCAAACACCATTTTTAGTGTTTGCTTTTAAAATTTATATTAGTTTAAAGCTGCTTTTGCTTTTTCTACAAGCTGTGTGAAAGCTGCGGGATCTGCAATAGCAATTTCGGAAAGCATTTTTCTGTTGATGTCGATTTCTGCTTTCTTGAGACCGTTCATAAACTGTGAGTAGTTCATGCCGTTAAGCTTAGCTGCTGCACTGATTCTGGTGATCCAGAGTCTTCTGAAGTCTCTTTTTCTCTGTTTTCTGCCGATATATGCGTAAACGAGTGATTTCATAACAGCTTGTTTCGCAGTTCTGAAATTCTTGCTCTTTGCACCTCTATAACCTTTTGCGAGTTTTAAAACTCTTTTACGTCTTTTTCTTGTAGCCATAGCGCCTTTTACTCTAGCCATTTAAAACGCCTCCTTCGATTTTATTTATACAGAATAAGTCTCTTGATTGTAGCTGCATTTGCCTTAGATGCATAAGTATGCTTTCTGAGAGCTCTCTTTCTCTTTGTAGATTTCTTTGTTAATATGTGTCTTCTGAAAGCCTGGTTCTTTTTAACCTTTCCGTTTTTGGTAAGACCAAATCTTTTTGCCGCACCTCTATGAGTTTTGATTTTTGGCATAGTCTTAATACACTCCTTCCAATATTTTAGATGAAAAGTAAATTATTTGGGGGCAACGGTCATAGACATATTTCTGCCCTCAAGCTTAGCAGCTTTTTCAACATTACCCACTTCGGAAACTGAAGCTGCAAATTTTGCAAGAAGATCATTTCCTATCTGGGTGTGGTGAAGCTCTCTGCCTCTGAAGCGAACAGTAATCTTGACCTTGTCACCTGAAGTTAAGAACTTTTTGGTATGATTAACCTTTGTATCGAAATCGTGAACGTCTATTGAAGGACTGATTCTGATTTCTTTAATGCTGACGGTTTTTTGATTTTTCTTTGCTTCTTTTTCTCTTTTTGCCATTTCGAAGCGGTATTTACCATAGTCCATTATTTTACAAACGGGCGGTTTTGCCTGAGGGGCAATCTTAACAAGATCTAAACCTCTTTCTTCTGCCTTTTTCATGGCAAATTCAATGTTTACAACATCGAGCTGAGAACCGTCGGAATCAATAAGTCTGACTTCTTTGTCTTTGATTTCTTCATTAATCATTAATTCTTTGCTGCTGATGACGAAGCACCTCCAAAAATAGAATAACAAAAGCGTTGCATTTTGCCTTTTAGTTTTTATAAGCAATAAAAAAAGTGGGCAAAATCCACCCACTTATACATAAACAGAATAAGTATTAACCCTAACAGTACCTTTAAACCGTAAGGTGAGAGGTGGACCTCTGCTTTGCTTTCTGAGGTATTATATCACTTAAAATATAATTTGTCAATACTTTTTTAAAATAATTTTCATTTTCCGAATTTTCTGACTATATAATCGTGTGCTGCTATTTCAAGACTATCATCAATAGGTTCAAGAGTGACTTCTCCGTATTTTCTTTCAAGAGCTTTGGTGATTATATAATCGCAAAGCACAGGGTTTTTGGGAAGAAGGGGTCCATGAAGATAGCTTGCTATGAGGTTTTTATATATTAAGCCTTCTAAGCCTTGTCCACAGTTTCCATAGCCTGCAACAAGCTTTCCAAGAGGCGTAATATTATCCCCTATTATTTTGCCGCTATGATTTTCAAAGCCCACTATTTCGGTGTTTAACTCTTCACTTTTAATTACCACATTTCCTATGTGTCTTTCCTTATCATATTCTGTGTGAAAGTCTGCAATAGCAAGAGCGGGAATTTTTTCTCCGTTTATTTCCAAATATTTTCCCATTAGCTCAAATCCACCGCACACAGCAAGCATAAGCTTTCCGCTTTCGATATAGTCTGTAAGCTTTTGTTTATAATTCAAAAGCTCTTTGCAAACGGTGAGCTGGTCTTTATCTGAGCCGCCACCTATAAAAATAATGTCGGTATTTTCAAAATCGGGTGCTTCGCCCGGACCATATTCCACAACATCACATTCTATACCGCGCTTTTGTGTGCGATACACAAGAGATGCTATGTTGCC
>JAGBXL010000142.1 GCA_017629325.1 Clostridia bacterium
AAAATATATGCCTTTTGTGATCTGGGCTTTTTTACATCCGTAGTGGATAGGAAAAATGAATTGGAATGAACAAATCGAGTCCCAAGAGAAACAAGTTTCTCTTGGGATGGCAACCCGAAGCTGTACAAAGGTACTGCGAGGGCGAGATTTGTTTATAGCAAAAAGGCACAAAATAGAAGAGAAATATCTTATTTAAAAGATATTTCTCAACCTTGATAGTTCATATTAAAAATAATATAGCTAATTATTACTTTTGCATAGTTTTATTTCTGCCTTTTTGCGTTCCGGTTCATTTTTACATCCACTATATGATAAATCCGCCGTTGGGGCTTATAACCTGTCCTGTTATAAATGATGAATCATCACTTGCCAAAAATAAAACTGCCCTTGCCACATCTTCTGCCGTACCAATTCTTCCAAGAGGTGTTTCTTCTTTTAATTCTTCTAAAACATCACAGCCGTGAACTTTATTCATATCGGTGTCTATAACTCCGGGTGCCACGCAATTAACACATATTCCCGAAGGTCCCAGTTCTTTTGCCAGAGCCTTTGTAAAGCCTATAACAGCAGCTTTTGTAGCTGAATAGGGCACCTCGCAAGAGGCACCTGCCATACCCCATATAGAAGACATGTTAATTATTTTGCCTTTTTTTTGATTTACCATATAAGCGTAGGCTTCTTTAACTGTGTTAAACATTCCCTTAATATTAACATCAAACATTCTGTCCCATTCTTCCTCCGAAAAATCGCACAGCATTTTTTCATTGGAGATTCCCGCGTTGTTAATAAGGATATCTGCTCCGCCAAAGGTGTTTTTGCATTTTTCAAAAGCTATTTTCACATCGCCCGATTTTGAAACATCGCATTTAATTGCCAAAAACCTTTCGGGGTAATATTTTTGCATTTCTTCTGCTATTTTCTCACTTTTTTCGTAGGTGATAACAACATTATATCCTTTGCCCCAAAAAAGCTCGGCTGTTTTTTGGCCTATGCCTCTTGTTCCGCCGGTAATAAAAACAGTTTCTTTCATAGTTTTTCTCCTTAAAAGTTCTGTAAATTATTTTATCACAAAATATCAAATTAGTCTATAAAATTATTTTGCATAAAATAGAATTTTTAACAAATAATACCACTATAAAAATATCGGAGGTATTATTATGGAATTAAAAGATTCAAAAACGCTTCAAAATTTAATGACTGCATTTACCGGTGAATCACAAGCAAGAAATAAATACACATTCTATGCACAAAAAGCACGAGATGACGGCTATGTTCAAATTGCCGAAATCTTTGAAGAAACTGCTCATAATGAAAAAGAACATGCCCAGATTTGGTTTAAGCTTATAAATGATGGGCTTGGCTTTACAAAAGATAATCTCGAAGATGCTGCAGGCGGAGAGCACTACGAATGGAGCGAAATGTATGCCGAATTTGCCAAAACAGCCGAGGAAGAAGGCTTTAGCCGCATAGCAGCTCTTTTTAAACTTGTTGCCGATATTGAAAAACAGCATGAAATCCGCTATCGAACTTTGCAATCCAACATAGAAACAGACAGAGTCTTTAAAAGAACAGAGGAAATACAGTGGATATGTATTAACTGCGGTCATATTCACACCGGCACAACCCCTCCAAAGCAGTGCCTCGTGTGTGAGAAAAATCAAAGCTATTTTAAAGAAAGAGAACAAAGCTATTAAATATTGACTTTTTAGCTAATTATATTATAATTATTTTATGTAGGGGCGGGTTTCCACACCCGCCCGTATTATATTTTGGTGGTGATACTTTTGAAAGGTCTTTACATACACATTCCATTTTGCATAAAAAAATGTAATTATTGCGATTTTGCCTCATATCCTTCGCTTATTTCCAAATCAAATGACTACATATCTGCCATGCTCTCCGAAATGAAGCTTTATAAAGGTGAAAAAATAGATACTGTGTATTTTGGCGGCGGCACTCCAACAGTTCTTCAGATAAATCAGCTTCAAACTCTTATAAGCTTTGTTTTTTCAAATTTTAGAGTTTTAGATGGTGCCGAAATAACAATAGAAGTTAATCCCTGCACAATAAATAAAGAAAAGGCTATCGAATTAAGAAAGATGGGCTTTAATCGAGTAAGTCTTGGTGCACAAAGCTTTTTAAATGATGAATTAAAGCTTCTTGGCAGGCTGCACACATCTGATGATACCATATCGGCATATAAACATCTTTCAGATGCAGGATTTAATAATATAAGCCTTGATTTAATGTATGCACTCCCTAACCAAACAAATAAATCGCTTAGCACTTCCATAGAACAAATGCTAAAATTAAAACCTAATCACATATCATGCTACGGATTAAAAATAGAAGACGGAACCCCTTTTTCTTTGATGGAGAGGGAGGGTAAAATAAAAGAAAAATCCGACGATGAATATGCCGATATGTATGAAATAATAAGCAAAAATCTTTTGGAAGCGGGCTATAAACAATATGAGCTTTCTAATTTCTCGCTTCCGGGCTATGAATCAAAACATAATATTAAATACTGGACTTTAGGTGAATATATAGGCATAGGCCTTGGTGCATCTTCCTATTATAAAGGTAAAAGATACACTCGCACTTATGATTTTGATAAATACCTTGAATCCTTTGAAAATGCCGAAGAATATGAGCTTTCATTATCCGACAAAATGAGCGAATATATGTTTTTATCTCTTCGTTTAACTAAGCGTGGAGCATTAAAAAAAGAATTTGCATCATATTTTGGAAAGGAAATAACAGATGTTTTTCCAAATGAAATAAAAAAGCATGTTAAAACAGGAATGCTTCTTGATTTAGGCGACAGATATATTTTATCAAAAAAAGCATACTATATATCAAATTCAGTTCTTTGTGATTTTGTATGATTTAACAAAAATATCACTGATTCTTGACAAATCATGGAATTAGTGATATTTTATTTATGTTAGCACTCTTTTGGTAAGAGTGCTAACATAAGAAGAAAGCAATAAAATAATACGGAGGCTTAAATTGTGGAATTAAGCGAAAGAAAAAAGAAAATTCTTCAGGCTATAATAGACGACTACATCGTTACCGCAGAGCCCGTTGGTTCATCGCATATTTTAAAATCACATAATCTGGGCATCAGCTCCGCCACAGTCCGCAACGAAATGGCATCTCTGGAAGAGGGCGGTTATCTTGAAAAACCCCACACATCTGCAGGCAGAGTACCCTCATATTTGGGTTACAGAGTGTATGTAGATGAACTGATGAATGAATATCGCCTCAGCGTAAGCGAAATCAGCCAGATAACAAATGCCTTCAGGCAAAGGTATGCAGAGCTTTCAAAAACAATAGAGGGCATTTCAAACGCAATTTCAGGCCTCACAAACTACACAACTCTCTACACAACTCCCGCATCTTGTGGAACCATAATAAAAAGCTTCAAGCTTATTCCAATAGATGAAAAAAGCTTTGTTATGATTGTTGTTATGGACGATGGCAGCGTTAAAAACCGCACAATCCGTGTTAAATCAGAATTTGACAGCGGTGTTTTGGAAAAACTTTCCAACTATCTTAACTACCGCTTTTCAAATATAAATTCTTCAATACTTACCCCTGAAACTCTAGAGGGTGAAAAACAGCTTGTTCCAATAGAATCGGGTATGCTCGATTCAATATTTGGCTTTTTAGCAGATATTGCAAATTCCGATAATTCGGGTGATCTTCTTTTAACAGGAACAACCAATATTTTTAATCACCCGGAGTTCAGCAGTATCGACAGAACAAGAGAGTTTTTAGAATTTGTTAAAAAAGATAATATAGGCAAATTAAAAGAACTCATAAGTGCAACGGGCGACAGCACATCTGTTATAATAGGAAACGAAAACCCCGTTTTAAAAGATAAAGACATAAGCCTTGTTGTTTCCAACTATTCGCTGGGCGGCGGTGTAAAAGGCAAGCTTGCCATAATCGGCCCCACACGAATGGATTATGCAAGGGTTATTTCAACTCTTGATTATTTAACCGGCTGTATAAACGAGGCAATCAGTAAGGAAGGTGAACAAATTGATTAAAAATGCCGAAAATCAAAACGAAGAAATTTTAAATGAAAATGAAGAAGAAACAAAAAAGAAACCTGCAAAGAAAAAAGAAAGCAAATCATCTAAAGAAATTGCAGAATTAAAAGAGCTACTGGCAGGTAAAATAGAGGAGCTTTCGGAATTAAATGATAAATACTTAAGGCTTCTTGCGGAATACGATAATTATAAAAAAAGAACTGCAAAAGAAAAAGAAGCAATCCGCACCGATTCTGTTGGCGATGCGGTAACAGCTCTTCTCCCCATAATCGATAATTTCGAAAGAGCAATAGCATCCTTCACAGATGCCGATAAGGAAACAGAGTTTTTCAAGGGTGTTGAAATGATTTATACCCAAACAAAAGATGCTTTCTTTAAGCTTGGTGTTGAAGAAATCAAATCTCTTGGAGAAGAATTTAACCCTGAGCTTCATAATGCAATAATGCACATTGAAGACGAAACAGTGGCAGATAACACAGTTATCGAAGAATTTCAAAAAGGCTACACCTACGGCGGAAAAGTAATCCGTTACAGTATGGTTAAAGTTGCAAACTAATATTTTTAAATAAATTTGGAGGAATTAAAAATGGCAAAAATAATTGGTATTGACCTTGGTACAACAAACTCTTGTGTATCAGTTATGGAAGGCGGCGAGCCTGTTGTTATAGCAAATGCAGAAGGTGCAAGAACAACTCCATCTGTTGTTGCTTTTACCAAAACCGGTGAAAGACTCATCGGTCAGGTTGCAAAAAGACAGGCTATCACAAACCCCGATAAAACCATCATCTCTATTAAAAGAGAAATGGGCAGCGATTACAAAGTAAAAATCGACGATAAAAACTACACACCCCAGGAAATTTCCGCAATGGTACTTTCCAAGCTTAAAGCCGATGCCGAAAGCTACCTTGGCGAAACAGTTTCTCAGGCAGTTATAACTGTTCCTGCATATTTTAACGATTCACAGCGTCAGGCAACAAAAGATGCAGGTAAAATTGCAGGTTTAGAAGTTCTTCGTATTATAAATGAGCCAACAGCTGCTGCTCTTGCTTATGGTATGGATAAAGACGGCGAGCAAAAAATCATGGTATATGACCTTGGCGGCGGCACATTCGACGTTTCCATTCTTGAAATCGGCGATGGTTTATTCGAAGTTTTAGCTACCGGTGGTAACACACGCCTTGGCGGTGATGATTTCGACGAAAAGATTATGAATTATCTTATTGAGGAATTCAAAAAAGAAAACGGCATAGATTTAAGTGCTGATAAAATTGCTATGCAGCGTCTTAAAGAAGCAGCCGAAAAAGCAAAGATTGAACTTTCAGGTGTTACCACATCAAATATCAATCTTCCCTTTATCACAGCTGATGCAACAGGCCCCAAACACCTTGATGTAACTCTTTCAAGAAGTAAGTTCGATGAACTCACAGCCGACCTTGTTGAAAAAACAATGGAACCCACAAGAAAAGCTCTTCAAGATGCAGGTCTTTCTGCTTCCGAAATCAATAAAGTTCTTTTAGTTGGTGGTTCATCAAGAATTCCTGCAGTTCAGGAAGCTGTTAAAAACTTTATCGGCAAAGAACCACACAAAGGCATAAATCCCGATGAATGTGTTGCAATGGGTGCAGCTATTCAGGGTGGTGTTCTTGCAGGTGATGTTAAAGATATAGTTCTTTTAGATGTAACCCCTCTTTCACTTGGTATTGAAACACTTGGCGGTGTATGCACAAAACTTATCGAAAGAAACACAACAATTCCCGCAAAGAAAACACAGGTATTCTCAACTGCTGCCGATAATCAGACATCTGTTGAAATTCATGTTCTCCAGGGCGAAAGAGAAATGGCTGCATATAATAAATCCCTGGGCAAATTCAGCCTCACAGGTATTGCTCCTGCTCCAAGAGGAATTCCTCAGATTGAGGTTAGCTTCGATATAGATGCCAACGGTATTGTTAAGGTTACTGCAAAAGATATGGCAACAGGCAATGCACAGGATATCACAATAACTGCAAGCACAAACCTTACAGATGAAGATATCGATAAAGCTGTTAAAGAAGCAGAGCAGTTTGCAGAAGAAGACAAAAAACGCAAAGAAGAAATCGACACAAGAAATACCGCCGATTCTTTAGTATATCAGTGTGAAAAAGCCATCACCGATTTAGGCGATAAGCTCGAAGCAGGTGATAAAGCAGATATTGAAGCAAAAATTGCCGAAACTAAAAAAGCATTAGAAGGCACAGACACAGAAGCAATCAAAGCCGCTTCCGATGCCCTCCAGCAGAAATTCTACGAAGTTTCAACAAAAATGTATCAGCAGGCAAATCCACAAGGAGCACCCGGAGCTGATGCAGGTGCAGGCTTTGGCGGTCAGGACGCAGGTGCACAGGGCGGCACCTACGATGGCGACTACACAGTTGTTGACGACGATAATAAATAATAAATCGTTTCAGGGAATAAAAACAAGGTAATAGTGAAAAATTTCGCTATTACCTTTTCCTTGGTAGATAAAATGATAAAATACTTTATCATTATGGAAAGGTTATCATTATGGCAGAAAAAAGAGATTACTACGAGGTTTTAGGTCTGCAAAAGGGTGCGGGCGACGATGAAATAAAAAGAGCCTACCGCAAACTTGCAAAAAAATATCACCCCGATGTTAACCCCGGCAATGCCGAAGCAGAAGCAAAGTTTAAAGAAATCGGCGAAGCCTATGAGGTCTTAAGTGATTCCGATAAAAAAATGCGCTACGACCAATACGGTTTTGCGGGAGTCGATCCAAACTACGGTGCAGGTCAGGGCGGAGGTTTTGGAGGCTTTGGTGGTGGATTTGGCGGTATGGACTTTGGCGATATCGGTGATATTTTCGGCTCAATGTTTGGCGGCGGATTTGGAGGAAGTACCCGCCGCAGAAATGGTCCCCGAAAAGGAAGCGATATTGAAGAAAGCATACTCCTTTCCTTTGAAGAAGCAGCTTTCGGTGTTAAAAAGCCTCTTAAAATATATGTTATAGAAGATTGCGATGAATGTAAGGGGCAGGGTGCAAAGAATTCTTCCGATAAAGAAACCTGTACATACTGTAATGGAACAGGGCAGATAAGAGAAGTTCAGCGTACAATTTTAGGTCAGGTAATGAACACCCGCACATGTAATCACTGTGGCGGAGAGGGCACAATAATCAAAAACCCCTGCTCCAAATGTAAGGGCAAGGGCAAAGTTAAGCGTTCAAAAAATATTGAGGTAGATATACCCGCCGGAATCAATTCAGGCGAAACAATAAGCTACCGCGGTCTTGGAAACGCAGGCTTCAAGGGAGGCCCGTCGGGCGACCTTCTTGTAACTGTTTCAATTAAGCGTCATAGTGTTTTTGCACGAAACGGTTATGATGTTCACTTAGATGTTCCCATAACCTTTGTTCAGGCTAGCTTGGGTGCTGATATCGAGATTCCTGTTCTTGACCCTGAAAAGAAATATGAGCTTGGAAAAATGACATACACCGTTCCCGAGGGCACACAGCCCGGATCGGTTGTTCGTTTAAAAGGTAAGGGAATCCCTCATATAAGAAGCGGTCAAAGAGGAGATATGGTTCTTAAACTAACAGTTGAAGTTCCAAAAAATCTTTCTAATGAACAAAAAGAA
>JAGBXL010000143.1 GCA_017629325.1 Clostridia bacterium
GGAATGGCGGTTTCCGACATTCCGATAACGGTGCATCGTAAACGCTGCACCCTACAACACCTCACCACCGCCTGCGGCGGAGCCTGTCTCAGCTTCGCTTCGGTCAGCGATAAACGCTTGCCACCGGCAAGCATCGCCCTCAAGGAGAAGCCTTTCGGAACGAGCAAGCCCGTTCCCTACAAATCCATTATCCTAAATCGTTCGTTAAACAATAATTTGTCTTACAATTAAATTATAATTTAGGATTTAACCTATTTAATTTAATTCACTCGCACCTGCATTTTTTGCAAGCTCTGCCTGGAACTGTGCCGAGAAGCTATCCTGTGCTTCGCTGTTTGCAAGTGCAATGGCATATTTACGGGGAATTTCAACTTCTTTTCCTCTGGGAACAATCATTCCTCTGCCATTAACTGCAACAAACACATCGTCTTTGTATTTGTCGGTATCTTTAAAGAGCTTAACTTTTACAAGCTCATTATAATATTTACTGTCTTTAACAGTTTCTTTATCTGTTTTCTTTACTGTTTCAGCCATATTAAACCTCCGTTCATATTAAGTTATAAGTAATAGTGAATAGGTTTGCTAAGTTTTTCCCTATATATTCATTCATGCCTTTTGCGGTCTGGACTTTTTTAACATTCCATTAGTTTTCTCCGCTTTCAAAAGATGATGTACTTTCAATTCTTATCATATAGTTTTCCACAAGTCTTTCAGCGGTTTTAGTACCTTTCCAGCCTGCAGTTGCTCTCTGGTTTAAGGGGTCGGCAGTTCCGCCGGAGCCAAGCTGTTTTACAATGTGCACAAGTCCGCCGCCGCTAACTTCGGTAACACCGTAGGCATTTGCACCTAAAACAAGAGTTGAATAAACATCTCTTCCGCCGCTACCTGAGCCTGCAAAAATTTTAGCTTCGGTTGTTTCAACAAATCTTACACCTGCAATTTTGCCGATTTCTCCCTCAAAAATTTCGTTTGTAGCACTATATTTGTGAACATCAATCCACTCCTCATCACGCATAAGGTCGTAGGCAACATCGGGGTGGATAATTGCAACATAGCTGCCGTCAATTTTGGGTGCATTTTGTGTTTTTAAAAATCTTGCTGCTCTGTATACATCATCAACTGTGAGCTTGCAGTTTGCATCAAGAGCCTCTCTGGCTTCTTTGCCGCCTGCATACATAACGCTTGTTCCGCCGTTTAACACCTCTCTTGTAACAGTATCAAGAGTTGAACCAGCCTGTGAGCCTAAAAGCTTTGTTGTTTCCAAAAGGGTGTTGTCGATTGCTGTGAGCATTAAAACATCAGACATTGTAACATAATAGCCATACTGCTCAACTGTTGCAGTAACATTTGTTACAGAAAGAGAGCCGCCATCGGGTGTAACCCCCTCGGAAAGAGGTCTGGTTGCTTTAGAAAATGGTAAAAATTTTCTGAATTCAATCTGTTTGCCGCCGTTTTTTGGAATGGCGTGTTTCTGACCGAACTGGTCGTGAACAAGGTTTGGTGCTGCATTATCTATAAGATAATCGCTGTAATAGGTTTTCATTTCTGCAGATAATCCTTCTGCCTGAGTGGTTTGTGGGTTTAAATCAAAAAGTGTTAAATCTAAAGTCATTTTTTTCTCCTTTCAAATTAAAAGCTGATTTCTTCACCTCTCATAACTCTTTTGGCGATTTCAGCTCGTTCTTTAGGAGTGAGCTTTGAAACATCTGTTTTAATTATCGCTGTGCTTCTTCCTGAAAGCCCGTTTTCATTTGGCCTTGTGCCTCTTGCCCTTATGGAATCGGTGATTTTAACACTCGCCTCCTCCGAGGCTTTTTCCATCATTTTTTTAACAATGTCTTCATGGTGAGTTGCATAGTAGGCACTCTTAAGGTCTAGCCCTGATTTTAAAAGATTATAAAATCTTGGATTTTGTGCTTCAAGCTCCAAATCAAAATCGGGGTAAGTTTCGCTTAAATCTTTGCTATCTTCAATCCATGAATCAACAGTCTGGCGGAGCTTTCTTTCTTCTAAGCCGTCTTCAATCTGCCTTTTCATGCTTTCGTTTTCAAATTCCAGCGTCCTTAATTTTTGTAAGATATCAGGCTCAATCCCTTGCCTTTGTGCTTCCTCTTTAAGAAAGCCGTTGTCGTTTTTAATTGCATCTGCCAAGCCTTCTAAGCCGTTTTCGTTTATGCCATATTTTATTTTAAGCATATTTATTATCTCATCGCTTTGTGAAATTCGCTGTTTGAGGGAAGAGCTCTCTTTAAATCTTCTTTTTAAATTATCCTTTATTCTCTGCTCAAACTGATCGCGGTATTCTCCTTTGATGAGCTTTTCGAATTCAGCATTTTTCTGGTCTGCCAAATCATTTGGGGCTAAAATTTTAGCCTCCTGCGGCTGAGCGTCTGCCGCTTCTGTGTTTTGAGGTGCTGCATCTGCAATAGCGGCAGTTGCCTCGCCGTCAAACATAGTCAGCTCTAATTTTAAGTTTTCCATTTTACCTTCCTTTCGTCTTTCCGAAGTGTCATATAATCTCCGGTCTTTGCCGGGTGTCAGCAAAAGGCTAAGAGCATTGTGCGGGAATTTTTTTCTTTTTGCCTTATTGCAGTTTTAATTATATACTATTTTAAAAAACTTTTCCGAAGCATTTTGTAAAAAAACGAACAGACCGCCAGGCAAGCTGCCAGGCGGTCTGTGGGGTTTTTCAGCGGAAAAAATTGACGAAACCGGGGTAAAATTTATAAAAATTTTTCTAAAATCAGTTTCTTGGGGCTTCCAAAATAAGATGAATTTTATCAAGAAGTACCTTTTCTTTGGCACTTCCTGAGCCTTTAACTTTTTCATATTCTTCTATAAGCTCTGCAAAATTATCACCGCTTATTTCAACTTCTTGCCCCGATTGTGTTTTTGCATGGGGTACTCCGTCTTTGTCATAAACATTTGCATCACCGTATTTTGTGTCATCTTCTGCGGTGTTTTTATTTTCGGCACTGCTTTGTGAAGATGATTCTTTTGGCTCTTTTGTTTTTTCATCATTATTGGAGCACGCTGCAAAAGAAAAGACAAAGAATACAAGAGTCAAACATAAAAATAATTTTAAAAATATTGATTTCATAGTGTAAATCTCCTTAAATTTTATATGATAATTATAATTCATGTAGCGTGATGTGTCAATTTTAATTTAAATACTATAAAAATTATATTTCCCTAATTTTTCTTCACCGGTATCAAGTGGATTTTCCGTTAAAGAAAAGTTCCGCAGAGCATTTTGCCTTGGTGATATGGGATTAGCCATTAAAACATACCTCACGCAGTCGTAAATATGGTCTTCGGATTTTGTATTTATATCTTCCACATTTGATTCGTCATACATAAGGTTTGGAACAGTTCGTATAAAATGACGGCAGGTATTAAAAACATACATCATCGGAATTCCCTCTTTATCAAAAGCAAAGCGATAGTGAAACTGCATCTTGCCCGGAAGCCTTGCATTATCGCCAAAATCAAAAAACACACTTTCTTTTGCCATCATATCGGCAATAGATTCTCCCGTTTCGCTCTTTTGTATTGCAGGGTCGGCAATGCCTCTTATTTTTCTGCCCTTTAAGTTTGGGTGAGTTCGCTCTAATTCTCTTATTTTTCGGGCGATTTCGGCAGGAGTATCTTTTATTCCCGTGTCGGGGGTTTCGGTGCAGCCGTATAGCTCGGCTATAACATAAACCCTTCCGTCGTGGTCGCAGGCGAGCCATTCAACTGCATAAGGCTTTGAATAGCCAAAGTCAAAGCCTCTGTAAACCCTCCAGGTTTTAGGGATTTCAAAAGGGGAAATAACATGGGTAAAAAGCCTTGTATCGTAGGCACTCACATCGTTTTTCCACTCGGTAAAAACCTGCCCTGTGAAGCTGTCCCAGTCGCCGTATAAAAGTGCTCTCTTTTCTTTTTCGGGGAGCATTGAGAGGTTTGCTATGTAGCCCGGGTCATTATCTAAAAGCTTTTGGTTATCAAAAACCGTTGACGGCACAAAAATTCTGTCTCTTGTAACGGTTTCGAGCTTACCCTCGGGTGTTGCCACCTCCATTTTGCTTGTAATGGGGGTAAGGGGAGGTGCAGCGGTTATAAATCTTTCTTTAACCCAGCCGTGCCCTATTCCGCCGGGGTTTGTGGTTGAACGGATATAAACTCTTGTTCCACTTCCTGATGGTCTGTTACGGGAAAACATATATGAATATTCGTCCCACGAAAAATGAGTTAGTTCATCAAAGGCAATAAAATCGTAGCGTTTACCCTGATAGTTTATTCTGTCGCTTGTGTGCTGCATAGCACCAAAATATATTTTTGCCCCCTTGGGAAATGTCCACACATGCTTTGTTTCGTTGTATTTTGCCTTTGGAAAAGCTCTTTTATAAAGCTCGCGGCTTCTGTCTATTAGTTCCGATAGCTGCGGATAGGTTTTTCTGAGGATTAATCCGCGGTAGTGGGGAATATGCACCTGACGAAGTGCTTCTGTTAAAAGTGCGTCCGATTTCCCGCCCCCTGCCGCACCTCCGTATAGAGCCTCATATTCGGGTCGGGATTGAAAAATTGCCTGTTTTTTCTGGGGTGTCCATATAACATTCACTGGGTTTCACCCTCTTCCCCCTGGCTTTCTATGTCCGAAATCATTATAACTCCGTTATCCTCCGCGGTGTCGCCATCTGCTTCGCCGTTTAAAAAGCCCATGTGAATATCTTTAACATCTTTAAGGGTTGCCACAATTTGCTTTAAGGCAGAGGTATCGATAACCGAATCTATTATTTCAACCTTTTCGGTTTCGCTTACAATCTCGCTGATGGGTTTTTTTAAATCCCCATCGTATTCAACGGTTTTTTCTTTTTCTTTTATTTTTATAACAGTTCTGTCAACCTCACCAAGAGCTGTTTCCACCTTGTTTAATATTGAATCGCTTATTTGAAGTATTCGTTTTTGTCTTAGAAGAAATTCTTCTGTATTTATGTTTTGCATATAAAAAACTCCTTTCCTGATATTAGTTTATCATAAAAAGGAGTTTTTGTTTTTAGAGTTTTTGCAAAATTGAAATTGGCTTTAAAGCCACTTCTTTCAAGGGCTTCGGGGTTTGGAAACTTAAAAATCTTAACAAAACCCCTATTTTTGCTGCATAGGAAATTATGCTTTTTTGTTCGCGAGAACAGATGTTAATGAGTTTCGGCTCGCTTTCATGTGCAGGCTCAGAGAGCTTTATTTGCCATTTCCGCTTCTTTTATTTTTAAATAAAAATAGCGGGTATAAAGAAACGAGGTTATAACAAGCGAAACCGCACTAATGGAAATAAGGCTGTCGCAAAGCACTTTGGGAACATCGCCATTATACAAAAGAGGTGTAAAAAATAAAAACACCATTGATAAATCAACAATACCTGTGCATATTTTTCCATACCATTTTGCACCAAAGACCTTTCCGCCTCGGTTTAAAAGAATAAGCCCCATAAGCCCCATTATCATTTCCTTAACAAACAAAAGTGCTGCAATAATAATCATTTTGGGGAATTGAACATAAGGCAAATAGCCACAGAAAACTGATAAAGCTTATCGGCAATAGGGTCTAAAACCTTGCCCAAATCGGTTACCATATTAAATCTTCTGGCTATTTTACCATCGAAAAAATCGGTTAGAAAAGCAACCACCATAACAGCAAGTGCCATATAATAATCTTTGTCGCAGCTTGCGTGAACGTAGATATACACAAACACAGGAATAAGAAGCACCCTTATATACACTAAAATATTGGGTACAGTAAATATTTCTTTATTCAGGCTTTGTGTGTTTTTTTGCTGGGTCAATATTTTCGCCTTCCTCAAAAGTTTTAAATAATAGGATAATTATAGTATTTTTTAAATAATTTGTCAATCTGATAAATTTACAATTTAGATTTATTCTCTGCAAAAGAAAATGCTGTTATAACCCCTAAAATAATAAAGCTTGAAATCATTGAGCTTCCTCCATAGCTTACAAAGGGCAGGGTTATGCCCGTTAGGGGAATAAGCTTTATAACACCGCCAACAATTATAAAGGTCTGGTAGCCAAAGCACAAAACAAGAGCCATGCAAGCCGCCTTTAAAAATTCGTTTTCGCATTTCATTGCGGTTTTAACTCCTCTGTATGTAAGCAGAAAATAAAGAAGAATAACCGCAATTCCCGTAAAGATACCCATTTCTTCGCATATAGCTGCAAATATAAAATCCGACTGGGCAAAGGGAATAAGGTGCGGAGAGCCAAGCCCCAAGCCAACTCCAAAATATCCGCCCGATACTATTGCTATAAGTGATTGAACAATTTGATAGCCTTTTCCCAGAGGGTCTGCCCACGGGTTTTTCCATATTTCTATTCTCACGCCGATATGGTCTGCAAGAATAAAATACCCAAGAAGCGCCGCAATTATAATACCGCCTATATTTATAAGCTTTAACAGATGATTAGTTTTATATATGCTGCACATTGAAAAATAAACTAAAAACAATAAAAGAGCCGTGCCCCATTCTCTTTGCACTAGTGTAAGTATCCCCATACAAAGATACACAAATACACAAAGAGCAATTTCATCGGTGGGTATTCCTAATATTCTTTGCCTTTTGTCTTTTTTACTGCCCGATGGCAGCTTTGAATAAAAGCAGGCAATAGCAAGGCAGAAAAATAGCTTTATAATTTCAGATGGCTGAATGGAAATGCCCTTAATAAAAATCCAGTTTTTAGAGCCGTTAATTTCTTTTCCGAAAACTGCTGTTAAAACAAGAAGCAAAACAACAACTGCCATATATAAATATTTCAGTCTGTTCCAAAAATGCAGCTTTCCAAAAATAACAGTTGTTAAAAGATATGCCATAGTGCCTATCATAAACCATAAAAGCTGCTTATTGGCAGATACTATGTCTATTCGGTATTGCATAAC
>JAGBXL010000144.1 GCA_017629325.1 Clostridia bacterium
GTTCCTGCGGTGCTTGTAATATCCTTGGTAACTCTTCTTGTGTGGCTATTTTTGGGCAAAGAGATGTCTTATGCAATATCAAGAGCAATATCTGTTCTTGTTATAAGCTGTCCTTGTGCATTGGGGCTTGCAACACCTGTTGCCATTATGGTGTCAGGAGGGATAGGAGCTAAATGCGGCATACTCTTTAAAAATGCAACCACCCTTGAAAATTTAGGCAAAACAAACATACTCGTTCTCGATAAAACAGGCACCGTAACCAAAGGAGCTCCCGAGGTTACAGATGTTATATGCTACGGTGCCAAAAATGAAGACGAGCTTTTGAAATTAGCTTATTCCATAGAAATAAAAAGCGGCCACCCCTTGAGCCGTGCCATAATAGACGAGGTTCAAAAAAGAAATCTAACTTGTCAGGAAGCAGATAGCTTCACTCTCTATGAGGGTAACGGTGTTTCAGGCATATATGAAAACCGCCTTGTCTATGGGGGCAAGAGTGAATTTATAAATGAAAAATGTTTTTCTTTAAATAGTGAACACGATAGCTTAATAACAAAGCTTTCAACCCAGGGTAAAACCCCTATGATTTTTGCCGAGGAAGAGCAAATCCTGGGTATAATCGCCGTTGCCGATTCACCCAAAGACGATGCCAAAAGCTCAATCGAAAGGCTTCATAGATTAGGCATAAAAACAGTTATGCTCACAGGCGATAATGAACACACCGCAAACTATATTGCCCAAAAAACAGGCATACAATCTGTTATTGCTAAATGCCTGCCTCAAACAAAGGCTCAAAAAATAGAAGAACTAAAAAGGAAAGGCATCGTTGCAATGGTAGGCGACGGAATAAACGATGCCCCCGCACTCACCACTGCCCACACGGGCATAGCTGTGTGCAAGGGAACAGATATTGCCATTGAATCGGCAGATGTTATTCTTATGAAAGATAGCCTTTTAGATATCCCTGCTGCAATAGTTTTAAGTAGGCTCTGTTTGAAAAACATAAAGCAAAATCTTTTCTGGGCGTTTATCTATAATAGCCTTGGCATACCCCTTGCCGCAGGAGTGTTTATAGGAATCTTAGGCTGGCAGTTAACCCCAATGTTTGGTGCTGCGGCAATGAGCCTGTCTAGCTTTTGCGTTGTTTCAAATGCCTTAAGGCTCAACCTTGCAAATATATATAAAACAAATATTAAGCATAAAAATAAAAAGGAGAAAAAACAAATGGAAAAAATAATTAAAATCGAAGGTATGATGTGCCCTCACTGCGAAGCAAGAGTAAAACAGCTTTTAGAAGAAATAGAAGGAGTAGAGGAGGCTATCACAAGCCATAAAGAAGGCACAGCCAAGCTCACTTTAACAAAAGATATAAAAGACGAAGTTTTTGAAAAAGTAATTACAGATGCAGGATATAAATTTATATAATACAAACGGGCTATTAAATCAGATTTAATAGCCCGTTTGTATTATGAAATATACAAAGCTTTATAAGCTTTGTATGCCATATAAATATCAACCTTGATTGCCACCTCATAAGGAGCATGCATCGAAAGTAGCGGCACGCCGCAGTCTATTGTGTCCATATCTAAATTTGCAATATACTGTGCCACAGTTCCGCCGCCGCCCTGGTCAA
>JAGBXL010000012.1 GCA_017629325.1 Clostridia bacterium
GCTGCGGTATTATTTATATTTCTCATAAAATGGACGAAATCTTAAAGATATCTGATGATATAACTGTTATGAGAGACGGCTGTCATATTGCAACAGAAAAAGCCGAAAATATGACCATAGACAAAATTATTAAGCTTATGGTTGGAAGAGAATTAAAAACAAGATTTCCTGAAAAGAAAAATAAGATTTCAGATGTTATTATGGAAGTTAAAAATTTAAGCGGGCTTTATTCGCCTATAAATGATATAAGCTTTAAGCTTCATAAGGGCGAGGTGCTTGGTATCGCGGGGCTTGCCGGCTCAGGAAGAACAGAAATTTTAGAAACAATATTTGGTATTGCATCTAAAAAAAGCGGCGACATTATTATTCACGGGAAAAATGTTAAAATAAAAAATTCAAAAGATGCAATAAAATCAGGGCTGGCTCTTGTTACAGAGGAAAGAAGAGCAAACGGGATATTCGGAATACTTTCAATACTTGAAAACACAACAATATCTTGTTTGGACAAATATAAATCACTTAAGTTTTATTTAAAAAAGAATATGATGAAAAAAGACACCAAGTGGTCTATTGATGCAATGCGTATTAAAACACCGTCGCAAAGCACACAAATACGAACTCTTTCGGGCGGAAATCAGCAAAAGGTTATTTTTGGCAGATGGCTTTTAACCAAACCTGAGATACTGCTTTTAGATGAACCCACAAGAGGAATAGACGTTGGTGCAAAATTTGAGATATATCAGCTAATTGCCCAGCTTGCCCAGGAGGGCAAAGCTGTTTTGATGGTTTCTTCTGAAATGCCCGAGCTGATGGGTGTTTGCGACAGGATACTCGTTATGTCGGGCGGGAAAATTGCAGGCTTTGTTGACGCTGCAAAAACAAGCCAGGAAGAAATTATGGAACTGGCTGCAAAATACGTGTAAGAGGTGATAAAAATGGAAAATGATAATCTCACACGAAACGAAGGAATGACGCCTCAAAGCGTTAAACCCAAAAAACCTTGGGGCGAATATTTAATTGACAACTCTTTATATTTATTTATTATTGCTGCAATTGTTATTATTGCCATAATAAATCCCCGCTTTTTATCGGTTGCATCACTAATAAATATTTTATCTCTTTCAGCAGCAAATCTTCCTATTGCTCTTGGTATTGCAGGTTGTATTATTTTAACGGGCACAGATTTGTCGGCAGGAAGAATTGTTGGTGTTGTGGCTTGTATTGCGGCATCGCTATTGCAATCATCGGGCTATGCAAATAAAATGTTCCCGGGGCTTGATACAATGCCTGTTTATGCAGTTTTTCTTATTGTTCTGGCAATTGGCGGCGTTGTTGGCTTTATAAATGGATTTTGCACAGCAAAATTTAATTTGCACCCATTTATTGTTACCCTTTCAACCCAGCTTATTGTTTACGGGTTCCTTTTAATGTATCTTATGGTTGGCAATAACAACGGGCAATCAATATCTGGGCTTGACAGCTCATACACCGAATTTATAAACGGCAGCATACTTCGTATAGGCGGGACTGCAATACCAAACTTTGTGTGGTATTCTATTTTAATAACCATAGTAATGTGGTTTGTGTGGAACAAAACAAAATTTGGTAAAAACATGTTTGCTGTTGGCTCCAATCCTGATGCAGCAAATGTTTCGGGGGTAAATGTTCCCGGAACAATTATGGCTGTATTTACCCTTGCCGGAGTTATGTATGCAATAACAGGCTTTATAGAAGCAGCCAGAATAGGCTCCAACAGTGCCGGAACAGGTCTTAACTACGAGCTTGATGCAATAGCAGCCTGCGTTATTGGCGGTGTTTCATTTGTTGGCGGTATTGGTAAGATACGCGGTGTTATTATAGGTGTTGTTCTTTTAAGAATAATATTTGTTGCCCTCACATTTTTAGGAATAGATGCTAATATGCAATATGTTATTAAGGGCTTAATTATTCTTGTTGCGTGTGCAATAGATATGAGAAAGTATCTTGTGAGGAAGTAAGCTTGACAAACAAAAAATGCAGTCATATAATAAATATATAAAATAAATGAGGTTTATTATATGATACATCCAATAAAGCATTTTAAAGTTATAACAAAACACCGACACAAAGTGATTTACCACTGTTTTAAGGCAGGAATATTTTTTCAGGGGTTAAAACACGATTTATCAAAATACACACCGGCGGAATTTATTTCGGGTGCAAAATATTTTTTAGGAACAAGAA
>JAGBXL010000145.1 GCA_017629325.1 Clostridia bacterium
AAAATTTTAAAAGCTGTTAAAAAATCTACCAAACTATCCGAACTTAATTCAGCGATTGAAGCTCTTCCTTTATTAAAATAAAATCGGTGCAAAATTTTGCACCGATTTTATTTTAATATTAGAGGTATAAGTATTCCTATAATTACTATCCCTGCACACATAAGCTTATAAAGTATATTCTTTTCTTTAAACACAAGCCAGCCTGTTAAAACAGTTACAATAACAGAAGATTGCTTAATAAGAGTCATAAGTGTAACTTCGCTTGATGGATTTGCATTTGCCTCAAAAAGAAGCTTGTCGCCAAATACAAGAGATAAGCTCATAAGAGGAATCCAGTAGTTACCATAAATAGATTTAATCGAAATCTTTTCTTTTTTAATTAGTAAAATAACACCATATATTGCCGACATAAAAAGCATAAACCAAAACTGAAGCTGCCCCGATTCCATCTGCTTCATAAGCACTTTATCAAGTGTTCCCGATATTGCATTAAAAAAGCAGTTTAAAAGTGCGGCGGTAAGAATGGGAAGAGTGAGCTCTTTAGAGCCGTTTTTGTCTTTTTTAATATTAACAAGATAAAGCCCCAAAATAACTAAAATCACACCCACTGCTTTTGGAAGAGTAAAACTTTCGCCAAGAGCAAAAACACCCAGTAGAGTTGAAAAAACCATTCTCGATAAATCAACTATGCCATATAAACTAACCGACATATTTTTTATGGCAATTAAAGAAAATATCCACGCAGTGCAGCAAACCGCCGATTTTATAAATGCACAAAAAACAAAAATCGGTTCTAATTTAAGTGCATCGGCAGTGTAGGGGAGAGTAAACAAAAATCCTATAAAGGTGTAAAAAAACAAAATCTCATTTGAGCTGCTCTTTTTTAAGGCGGCTTTTTTCATTCCCTCGCGGCTGCCCTTTAAAAGAGCATATATAACTATAAATAAAATCCATAAATTTTTCATAAGTACCTCGCAAAGTAAAAAAGATAACCTCTAAATTGTACTATTGTATTTTGAAAAAATCAAGTTTATTTAATAAAATATCGACAAACATAAAGAAAACGAGCTTATATAATAAGGAAAAAACATTAAATAAATCATATAGTAAATAATAAAAAAACAATCTGCCGAGTGCCGTCGAAAAATTATAACCCGGCTCTTCTTTTTTCTACAAAATCCTTTTTTGAATTTATATATAATATCAAAAAAGGAGGTTTATACCATGGAAAAAGCAAGCAGAACATCTGCCGCAGTCATACTTTCAAAAACGAAAGACGGCTGCGAAAAAGTATTATTTAGCCTTAACTTCAAAACAGTTATGAATATATGCCTGTGCTTTCTGTTTTCATCAGCAAGCATTTTTTCTTCTATGTCGCCTCTGGGCATTGCCTTCTACACCTCAGTGTTTCAAAAAAAAGGCTGGTTTTTATTGTATCTGGCATCTTGTGTGTCTATCTTTATTTTTAAAGTGCCTTCGCCCCTGATATATATAGCTGCCATAACACTTGTAACGGCGATTAAGGGGATTGCAGATTTAAAATACAAATTCTCTTCGTCGCTCATAGCCGCGTCGGCATTTTTTGTTTTAAAGCTTGGATATATTTTTGCCTCGGGCTTTGTGTTTTATGAAATTTTTTCTTTAATTGTTGAGGCGGCAGTTTTATTTTTATGCACTCTTATTTTTGAAAAAGGTTGGAGTGTTGTTGCCGATATAACCAAAAGGACCTACATATCGTCTTATGAGAGCATAAGCTCGATTGCATTTCTTTCTCTTATAGCTCTTTGTCTGTCATCATTTCCTTCGGTGCGTGGATTTAATTTAGCAAATGTTTATTCTTTTCTTTTAATTTTTATTTTCTCACTTTCAGGAATAAACGGCGAAGCGGTTACTCTGGGTGTGCTTCTTGGAAGTATAGGAATCTTGAAAAACGGTAGTCTTGCTGCCATAAGCTGCGGCTATACATTTGGGGCACTAATGGCATCTGTTTTTGCACCCTATGGCAAAATTGCCTGTGTTTTATGCTTTACAATTGCAAACACAGCTTTAGGAATTATCATTGCCGATGCATCAGAAGTTGCCGCCTGTATTTACGATAGCCTTATGGCATCGTTAATTTTTATGTTTGTTCCCACAAAATTTTGCGAGTCTGTTTCGGAGGTTTTCAAAAAAAATAGTGCCTGCGGAAGTGTTTTAAAAAATAACCGCGTTTTAGATTTAATGGAAAAACGCCTTGATGATATGAGTACAAGCTTTCGGGAGCTTTCGCAAATATATGGCAAAACAAGCATAAAAAAAGATTTAGGCTATGAATATGTTATTTCTAAATTTCATCAGATAACAAGCACGGCGTGTGTTGCTTGCCCCTTTAAAACAGAGTGCTTTAAAAAGAAGGATTCCAAGGGATACAGATATATGGCAAGAATGCTCGAAACTGCTTTTAAAACCGGAAAAATCACCCCCGAATCAGTTCCCGAAGGATTCAAAGAGCGCTGCTCGAGAACAGATAGCTTTTGTAGGGAATTTAATTCTGTCTTTTCTGTAATGAAAACCGAAAAAATGTGGCTTGCCAAACTAAACGACAGCCGCATGCTCATATCCGACCAGCTTTTAGCTGTTGCCGATGCAATATCTGCCGAAAAAGAAAGGTGCATATCTTCAATAGATACCGTGCTTGAAGATAACATAAGGTCCCAAATGGATAAAGCATGCATTTATCCAAAAGAGCTTGTTGCCGAAAGAGACAGCTACGGTGATTTTTGCATAAGCGTAAAATTTAAAGAAATAAAATTAAGAAGCGATACCCTTTTTGCAATCTCGCAAATTATTTTTGATATAACAGGTAAAAAAACAAATTGTACAAGCCCCATAAGAAATGGAGAAGAAGTTTCCTATCGTTTTTATCCTGCCCGCAGACTCACTGCCAGTATAGGCTATGCCGCAGAGGCAAAAAACGGCGAAAGGGTAAATGGCGATAGCTTTAGCTTTTTCTCTGCCGACGGTCAGAATTTACATATTATATTAAGCGACGGAATGGGAAGCGGCGAAAAAGCTAAAGAACAAAGCCGGCTTGCTACCGAGCTTTTAGAAAAGTTTTTAAGAGCAGGCTTTAAAAGCGACACGGCAGTTAGCCTTATAAATTCGTCTCTTCTTTTGAGGTCATCTAAAGACATTTTTTCAACCGTTGATTTGTGTTCTCTTAATCTTTGTAGTGCCGAGGCACTTTTTATAAAACTTGGTGCTGCAAGCTCATATATAAAAACCGAAGGAAAAATAAGCAGTATAACAGGCACCAGCCTGCCTGCCGGAATACTGCGGGATATAGAGGTTGAAAAACATTTTCTTTCTGTAACAGATAACAGCGTTATTTTATTAATGTCCGACGGAATTGCCGATATAGCTCTTAAAAACCCCTCCCTCGAAGGCTGGATAGAAAAAGAGCTGGAAAACATTGATACCACAAATCCCCAGATTATTGCCACAAAAATAATGGACAAGGCTTCCCGTCTTTTGAAAAACAGCATACACGATGATATGACAGTTATTGCAGTGAGCGTAAAAAAGGTATAAATTGCTAAAAATATTCCTATACTATCTGTAACAATTTTTAATAAGGAGCTAAATTATGCCTGATAATGAAAAAAAGAATGCACTTCTTTCTCTGTTTAAGGGAGTGTTTAAAAACAAAAAGGAGGAAAATGCCGATATTGTAACTCAGGCGGAAACCGTTATTTCCGATTATATAAGCAGGCGGCGTAATGAAATAATAAATAAATATTGCACCAAAAACAGAGCCTTGCCAGTTATCCTTATGATTGCCGGAGGAGCAGTTTTGCTTTACGGCCTCTGGTTTATTTTAGCTTAATTTTTTTGTGATATCTTGTAAAAAATTTATCACTGTGTTATACTGTCATAGAAACTATAATCTTTTGGCGGTGGAATAGTGAAAATAAATGCAAATGCAAAAATAAATCTTGCTTTAGATGTAACGGGCAAACGCTCAGACGGTTATCATGAAGTAAGCATGATAATGCAGGAAGTTAGCCTTTGTGATAAAATCGAAATTATTCCCGATTCTTCGGGCGAGGTTAAAATAGAAATTAAAAATTCTAATCTTCCCTGTGATGAAAGCAATATTGCGGTAAAGGCGGCTAAATTGTTTTTTGAAAAAATATCTGTAAATGACGGCTGCAAAATCATCTTAGAAAAACATATTCCCGTTTGTGCAGGGCTTGGAGGCGGCAGTAGCGACGGTGCCGCAGTTTTAAAGAGCTTAAATGAAATTTATTCATACCCTTTAAGTGTGGATGAGCTTCGTGAATTAGCTTTATCTCTTGGTGCCGATGTTCCTTTTTTTATTGAGGGCAAAACAGCTCTTGCTAAAGGCGTAGGCGAAAAGCTTACAAACTTTTCGTCAAAGCTTGGAGGCACACTGTGCATCATAAAACCCGATATCGATATTTCAACGCCTCTTGCCTATAAGGTAATAGATTCCTGCACATATCCTCATTATGATATTAAAAAAATTAAAGAAGCTCTTGAAAAAGGCGACACACAGACTTTCATAAACGAAAGCGGCAATGTTTTTGAATATGTTTGTTGCCCAATTCACCCCGAAATAGATGAAATAAAAAACCACCTTAAAAAATGCGGTGCATTTTTTGCAATGATGAGTGGTAGTGGTCCTTCGGTTTTTGGTATTTTTGAAAATAAAGAAGATGCCCAAAAAGCTTTTGAAACCTATAAAGGCTCGTTTCAGGGCGGAGGAGTATGCGAACTTATTTAAATATAAACCCTCTCAAATGCTTAAACAAGCATATTTGAGAGGGTTTGTTATTTGTTAACAAATTTTTAAATAATTTTTTATAGACAATTCAAATCCCTTATGCTATAATTGTTTTTGTTTATCTAAAAAACAGTTTTTTTGTAGATTTATGTAATCGGAGTTTTTATATATGGTATTTTCAAGTGTATTATTTTTGTTTTACTTTCTTGCACCGCTGCTTTTAATATATCCTTTCATACCCCAAAAACATAAAAATCTCACACTCTGTATTGTGAGTTTGTTTTTTTATGCCTGGGGAGAGCCGGTGTATGTTCTTCTTATGATGTTTTCGGCATTTTTTAACTACATAATGGCATTTCCAATAAATAAATATAAAGAGCATTCGTCTTTACCCATTATTATTGCGTCTGTTGTAAATATAGCTCTTTTGGGTGTTTTTAAATATACTGATTTTCTTATTTCAACACTTAATGGTATGTTTTCTTTGAAACTCCCTCTTTCAAATATTGCACTGCCAATAGGCATTTCTTTCTACACCTTTCAGGCACTTTCATATTGCATAGATGTATATAGAGGAAAAACAAAAGTTCAAAAAAGCTTTGTTTCCTTTGGTATGTATCTTTCGTTTTTCCCCCAGCTTATAGCAGGACCTATTGTAAGATACGATGATATTGCAAATCAGGTAGATAACCATCCTCAAAGGCTTAAAATGTTTACCGATGGATTATATCGTTTTTGTGTTGGTCTGGCAAAAAAGGTTTTAATTGCAAATAGCTGCGGAAAATTATGGGAAATAACAAACATTGGCTCGAATGTGTCCGCATTTTCTGCCTGGCTCGGCATTATAGGCTACACAGTTCAGATATACTACGATTTTTCTGGCTATTCCGATATGGCAATAGGTCTTGGCAAAATGTTTGGCTTTGAATTTTGCGAAAACTTTAACTATCCCTACATTTCCCGAAGTATAACAGAATTCTGGAGAAGATGGCATATAAGCCTTGGCACCTGGTTTAAAGAATATGTTTATATTCCTCTTGGCGGAAGCAGGGTATCAGCAGAAAAATATAAAAAGTCTTTTTTCTTTGGATTGGTTTCATTCACACCTGAAAAAAGAGCTGATTTTCGCAGATATTTAAACATATTTGTTGTATGGCTTCTAACGGGTCTGTGGCATGGTGCAAGCTTTAATTTTGTTGCCTGGGGGCTTTACTACGGAGTTCTTTTAATTGTTGAAAAGCGTTTTTATTTAAAAAAGCTTGAAGGCAGTCCCCGTTTTATAGGAATGTTATACACAATGCTTGTTGTTATAGTAGGCTGGGTATTTTTTGCTTCCCCCTCATTTGCAGCAGCATTTAAATATCTTGGATATATGTTTAACATAACAAATATCGGTTTTACCGACAGTATCTTTTATTATCGCCTGTTATCATATTCACTCACACTCCTTGTGGCGATTATAGGTGCAACTCCGTATCCTAAAAAATATTTTTTAAAGCTCACCTCGGGCAGACTCTTCTTTTTAAGACCGCTTCTAAGTTTAACATCGCTTCTTTTGTGCACAGCATATCTTGTTGACAACACCTACAACCCGTTTTTATACTTCAGATTTTAATAGGACTTGAGATGCACACACCACACCAGAAGTTATTATGGAGGTAACCAAAGATGAATAATAAATTGTCAGACAGTAACTTCCGCGAAGAAGAACTGTTCAGGCGTTTTCTTGAAAAAGAAAAAAATCATAAAGATATAAGTATATTTGATGAGGATTTTGATGAGGCAGAAATTATTGAAGAGGGCATTTTGTTAAATGATGATGTTATAAAAGATAATTCTTTAAAATCATATAAAATCAAAGAAAACTATAATGGTTTTTGGGGCAAAATAAAATTTGCTTTTGATTTTGTAACTAGTAAAGATAATATCAGAAGGGCATCTGTTTTTTTAGTTTGTGCCTTTTTGATTTTAACTTTTGCAGTAAATCTTTTAACTCCGTCAAAAGCAGTTTCCGAAATGGAAAACCGTGCTCTTTCGCAGTTTCCAAGGCTATCGTTTTCTTCGCTTGCCGATGGCAGCTTTGGCAAAAATTTTGAAAACTATATTTCCGACCAGTTCTTTGGCAGAAATTATTTTGTTTCAGCCAAACGAAAAGCCGAAACCCTTATAGGCAAAAAAGAAAACCATGGCATTTTAATGGGGAAAGACGGCTACCTTATAGAAAATTCGGCAGATTTAACCCGAAAAAACATTGAATCAAATTTAAAAGCCATAGAAAACTTAGCATCTGTTGGCAGATACGACATAACATTTTCAGTTGTTCCCACAGCATACGAGGTTATGAAAAATAAACTTCCCATAAATTCGTATTCAAATGTATATGGCGAAATTTATTCAAAGATAAAAGCAAATATTAAATCTAAAAATATTAAAATTGCAGATGCCTCAAAGATTCTTAAAGATAAAAATGACGAAGAACTTTATTACCGCACCGACCACCACCAGACAGCCCTTGGAAGCTACTGGCTCTATAATGAACTCGGCTCAAAGCTTGGCTATGAACCCATCGGTCTTGAGCGTTTCACAAAAGAAAAGGTAGCAGACAAGTTTTGGGGCACAACCTGGTCTAATTCGGGCTTTGCACCGTCAAAAGCCGATACGGTATATAAATATACTGCCGACACCCACTATTTAAGCACCGTTAGTTTTCCAATGGAAAATAAAAGTATGGATACTCTCTATAACGAGGAAATGCTTAAAACCAAAGATAAATATTCGTATTATTTAGACGGAAACCACAGCATAACCGAAATAAAAAGCACCTGTCCCACAGGCAGAAGATTAGCAATTATAAAGGATTCTTATGCTCATAGCCTTGTGCCTTTTTTAACAAATCATTTCACCAGAATATATATGATAGACCTTCGCTATTATAACGGCGATGTGTTTGAATATCTATATAATTCAAATGTAAAAGATGTTCTTGTTTTATATAATCAGAATACCTTTATGACCGATACCAACCTTTCAAAAATTTCAACCTTTGCCAAAACCTCTGCCTATAACAGTGTTCCCGATATAAACTATGGCATTGTTCCAGAGCTTCCAGTGGTAGATGACAGCTACTTTGACGATGCGGTTTTTGTTGGCGATTCTCTCACCATGGGTATTTCATATTTTGCAGGCTTTAATTCAGAATTCTTGTCTATTGCAGGTCTTTCAACAAAATCTCTTAAAAGTGAGCCTTTGGCAAACGGAAAAACAGTTTACCAGACCATAGCCGATATGGATAGACTAAATAAGCTCTATATTATGCTTGGCACTAACGAAATGGCTTATGAAAAACCATGGGAATTTATTGCCCGTTACAGTGAGTTTATCGATTATGTAAGGGGTTATTTCCCAAATGTTTTAATATACATTCAGTCTATAATGCCCGTAAGTGAAAAACGTAGCCAGAATTCAGGAATAAAAAATTATATGGTAACAGACCATAACATATATCTTAAAAACTTAGCAACAGAAAAACAGTGCTACTATATAGACGTTAATTCCCATTTTGCAGGGGAAGACGGCTACCTTCCCGCAGAGGCAGGGGGCGACGGAATTCACCTAAGCCCGCAGAACTATCGCAAAATGGCAGAGTATCTAAAAAGCCACGCGGTAGACATTTTAGGTGTTAAAAAAATAGGTACCCAAAAAGAATCGCCATTTAAGGGTGGTAAATACAATGCAAGCCTTATAGGCGGAGAAATACTTTCAAAGCCAATATTTACCGATAATCTTGCAAGAGTAAGCGATGCGCTTATCGTTTCAAACTATCAAATAAATGGCAAATTAGCAAAATCTGCAGCACTCTTTATAAGCGGCGGTTCAACTGCAGAAGAGGTTGCCATCTTTGAGGCAACATCTAAAAAAAGTGCCGAAAAAATTAAAAAGCTTATGAAACAAAGGGTAGAAAACAAAAAGAAAGATTTTGAAAATTATCTGCCCGAAGAAATGCCCAAACTGAATAATCCTTTAATAGTTCAAAAAGGAAATGTGGTTATTCTTGTTATATCTGATAAGGCAGAGAAAGAAACCATACTAAGCTGTATAAAATAAACGCATAAAAACCGCTTTTATCTATTTTGGTAAAAGCGGTTTTGGTGTTTATATCTATTGACTTTTGTTGGCATATTTAGTATAATGATAAATGTATTTCTATGCTATTTTGCCCAGTTTGTAAATATAGCTTATTATTATTAAAAACAATGCATTATATAAATTTAAGAAGGTGAAGTAAATGCTTACAAAAGCACCAAAAGGAACAATGGATATATTACCGGATATTTCATATAAATGGCAGTATATTGAAAAAGAAATTCAAAAAATTTGTAAGGAGTTTGGCGTAAAAGAAGTCCGCACTCCCGTGTTTGAACACACAGAGCTTTTTCAGCGAGGAGTGGGTGATACCACCGATGTTGTTGAAAAAGAAATGTACACCTTTAATGATAAAGGCGACCGCAGCATAACTCTTCGACCCGAAGGAACAGCAAGTGCTGTAAGAAGCTTTATTGAGCATGGAATGTTCAATAATCCTCAGCCTACCAAGCTTTTTTATAACATAAGTGCCTATCGCTATGAAAAGCCGCAGGCGGGAAGATACAGAGAGTTTCATCAG
>JAGBXL010000146.1 GCA_017629325.1 Clostridia bacterium
AATATTTGTTATTGCAATTCCATTAACACCAAGTTTCAACGAACAAGGAAGCAATGATACCAAAAATGTATCAATCACTGCACTTAAAACTAATCGTGTTCCCGTCAAGATGTATAGATAGTTTACTTTGTTTAATGTAATCAATGCTACAAGAACAAAATTTGAAAGAACAGAAAATATTAAAGCTACACTCTCTATGCGTATGTATGTTGCAGACTCTACCAAAATATCATTGTTAACAGACATAATCATAAGCATGGGTTTTATAAACACCATAATCAACAATGCCAATAGAACATAAATACCAAATGTAACTAAAAGACCACTTTTAAAGCAATTATTCAGTTCATTTTTATTTTTTGATGCTTTACCCATAAAATAATAAAGCGGCAATATTATAGATTCGTTTATAATTTCATACAGTAAATTTATCCAGGTAAGCTGCCCTGCTATGGAAAAGGAATACACCTCGGGCAGTTGTCCTAAAAAGAAAATCCTTAAAGTCATGTATAATGTCGGGGCTAATTGTATAAGCATCAAAGAAATTATAAGATTATAATCTATTGATAATAAAGACTTTTTAATCTTACAAATCAACTCTAAAACTCCTTTCGACATCATTCGACATTCTTTATAGACTTGTATCAAGACAGGAATAAAAACTTATTTTTTGAACCTGTTTATCCAATTTAAGATTTCATCATATTTCATATCACCTGATGCAACAGACAGACCAAAATCTACAACATCTGAATTAGTACAGTTCATCTTTATACCTTCTGCTTCCAGAAATGTGAGCATAACATATACACCTATTCTCTTATTACCATCCACAAAGGCGTGATTTGATATAAGTGAAAATCCAAGACTTGCCGCTTTCTCTTCTTTTGTTTTATAAAGTTCTTCTCCGCCAAAGGTTGCATAAGCATTATTAAGTGCATTTTCCAAAAGACCAACATCTCTAACACCAACACCGCCGCCTGTTTCTTCGGCAATCAGTTGATGCAGGAGTAAAACCTTTTCTTTACTTAATTTTATCATTTTGCCAGCTCCTCAAACGCAGGTTTAAAACGATTCATAATTCTTTTTGCCGCAACATCAATTTTTTCATCATCAGTAATATCAAAATAAGAATTTGAATCAACATCTATGAGTAAAAATTTAGGTTTATTATTTTTAAATATAACCGCCTGACCATTATTTTCTGCCACTTTTGCAACTTTTGAAAAATTTTGATTTGCTTCTGTCATTGTTGTAATTGTTTCAGTGTTTATATTCATAATTACCTCCTATTATTTATACAATAAATATATCCTACAATTTATATTATATACAAATTGTAGGATATTGTCAACATATATATTTTGGACATCATTTATATATTGGATATAAGGTTTAGATGCAACTTATTTTGGTGAAGTTTTTTCACAAAAGTGAAGTTAAGTTTGCCACTCTGCCGTCAGGCAGAACTTCACTTACAAAGTAAACTTCACTACCAACGGTAACTTCACTTGCCTTAAGGCAAACTTAGTTGCGGTTGAGTATCAACCGCAATAATGTGTATTAAATCAGGACAAAAAATATTTCAATTCAAATTAAATTATGTACTAAAAACTTTTCCGCCTGGCATATCACTACAATCAAAATAATCCCATAAAGTTCAGGACAAAGATCCACAAAAATAACGTAACAAGACAAACTGCTGAAGATATTACGATCACCTGCGTCGCAAGAACTTCATCACCATCCATCTGCTGTGTCATAGCCAAAGACGAAACAGCAATCGGTGTTGCAAATATTACCAGCAAACATGCAAGTGCCTCACCTGTAAATCCAAGCCACACTGCAACAGGAATTATAATAAGCGGTACAATAACAAGTCTTGATACTACAACTATAACATTTTCTCTGAAATATCCTTTTATGTCTGAAAACTCAAATACAGATCCTAGAACAATTATTGCCAAGGGTGTGGCGATTGAAGCAACATCTTTCACGGATTTTTCTATAATAGCCGGAAGTTTTATATCCAGAACAAAAAATAACAGTCCTATAATACAACCTATAATCAGGGGATTTGTGATTACACCTTTTAATAGTTTTAATATATCAAGTTTGCTGTTTCCTTTTCTGAATCTTTCAAGTGCTATTACTGCAAGAACATTGAACATTGGAATTACAACAACAACCATTAAAGATGCAAGTCCACTTGTTTTATCGCCGCAGATATAATTTACAAGAGGAACCCCAAGAATTGCATAATTGGCACGAAAAAACCCCTGTAACATTACCCCACGCTTTGCATTATCTTTAGTTAAAAGCATAACGGAAAAATATCCTAAAACAAAAATAAAAAGAATTCCAACTACGGTATACACAACCAACCAGACATCAAAAACATCAGACGTTTTTGTGCTATATATGTTATAAAACAACAACACAGGCAAAAAAATCTTAAAAATCAACTTGTTTATCACATTAAGACTTTTCTTATCAGCAAGTTTTGTTTTCTTAATAAAATACCCCAGCAACATAAGAATGAATATCGGCATAACCGCCTGAAATGATAATCTTATACTTTCCATTGTGTACCCTCCTCTCTGTTAATTTGGATTATTTATAATTTGTTATAACTAATGCACACTTGTTAACTTAATATTGCGATACATAAGGTTTAGATGCAGCCAATTTTTAAGGAAGTTCGTATCAAGTCAGAACTAAAAAATTACTTAGTTTTTGCTACTATTCCATTTGACTCCAAAAAATTAATAAGTTTTTCAAGATAAGCCAATCGTTCATGATTTATAGGCGGATTTTCCATATACCCGAAATCTCCACCAACACTTTCATAACTTTCTTCACAATAACACATATGTAAAAGATAGCCCCATTCTAATCCCGCATTATCTTCATTTAGAAGTTTTTCAAACGTTTCGATCGGCTCATCATCAAACATCATCATTATCAAATCATGTTCTTGCATTTATAAATCACTCCTTTCGACAACATTCGACATTCTTTATATTGCGACACATAAGGTTTAGATGCAGCTATTTTAACTAAGTTTTGCAACAAGTTGCAAAACTAAATAAAATTCGCCGTATCCGAATTCAGTTGCGTTGCTATAGCAACGCTATAATCACCAAAGGATTTATATATTTCCCTTCCACTTTTTATACTTGTATATTTGCGGAATTGGAACGGCATAACCAGGGAGAGCAAGCGTAAAAATTTTGCTTGCAACCTTTTCAAATGTGGCCCTGAAATGATTTGTGGATTTCACAACAAGTATTTTCTGGTCCTGCGGATTAATTCCGTGGCTTTTGAAAATTTCAATGTCATATGGCTGTCTTGAAATTGAAGTAATTATAACAAGATTTCCGGAAATCTCTACAACGGCAGTTTTTCCGTGTTTAAATTCTACTCCGTAAGACATTTTAGCTTTTGATATATATTTACCATCTGAGATTTTTTTTACATAAGCAGACACGGTCAACGGACCACCTGAATATTCTATATCGCTCCAGCCACCTAATTCAAGTTCAACCATAGCACCTACGCCTGCATTTATACACTTTTCTACTGCTTTTGCATCTGTGATAGTTGCAAAAGCGGCACCGGTAATTCCTTTTTCTAACAAAGCTCGTAAAATATGGGTTGTGTCTCCCAATCCCCCGGCACCCGGGTTATCTGAAGCATCTGCTAAAACAACAGGTCCTTCATCAGAATCTGTAATCTGTTCAAGAATCATGTCAATAGAAGGATATTCAACCGTTAAATTCGGAAGATTATCGCATATAAGTTTATAAAGTTCATCGGCCAATTCCTCTGCAAGTGTTTTATTATCGTTTGTTACTGCAAGAACTGCCATTCCCAGTTCCTCAATATCCGCAGGGAAAAATCCGTGAGTGAAACGAACACTGAGCACATCCGCTTGTTCATTTAGTTTCTCTGCCAAACTGTATAAAGGACTTAATTGTGAAGAAGCACTTGGTAAAAGAGGAAGAAGATATGGTATCTTACGATAAGCCATAACGGGCTTTATTTTTCCAAGCAATGTTTCTGCCATAATTGTTGCCGCTTTATATCCTGTTTCATATGTGTCAATATGCGGATATTTCTCAAACGGTATTAATGCAGTTGCACATTTTATCATTTTAGAAGTAACATTAGCATGTAAATCAAGAGTTGTTATAATCGGTATATCCCATCCTATGAGATTACGGATAAATTCTAAAAGGTCTCCTTCTCCGTCATCATGACCTTCCGCAACCATAGCACCATGGAAGTTAATCAGAATACCGTCTAAATTTTTGTTATTATGTATAGTGTCTTCAACCTGTTTTAAGACAAAATTATAAACTTCTGAAGTAACAGGTCCGGATGGAGATGCAACAAGTCCCACGCTCGGTATCAACTCAAAATCATCATATTTTTTAAAAACATCTAAAAAAGCTCCTGTTTCATTGCGAAGACCTCTTTGCTTTAAGAACACTTCTTCTCCCACAAGGAAAAACATATTGCGATAAGCCCCTTCATCTGCTTTTTTTGGGCAAAACGAATTGGTCTCATGTCTGAACTGAACAATAAGAATTTTCTTTTTCATATACTCTTCTCCTTTTTTTCTTTCATTTTTTCACAACTTTCTACATTATTCGACATCCATATAGTTCGTGTTAAGTTAGAAATAAAAAATTATTTTAAAAACCTTTCTCTGTATTCCTCAAAGGATTTTACTTTTTTATCTCTCATATCAGTGCTAACCTGTGTACCAACATAACGCAAATGCCATGGTTCAGATGCGTAACCTGTTATTTCAACTATTTCTGGTAGATATCGAAGAATAAAACCGTACTTATGACAATTCTCTTTTACCCACGCTGCTTCAGGCGTTTTGCTGATATTTCGTCCACCCTTTATTGAACCTTCAACATCAACCGCCAATCCCGTATGATGCTCACTGTAACATGGTCGTGCACATGTTTCATCTACAACTTCTGCCGGATCGTTCAAAAGAAATTTATTATATAGTTTCTGTTGGTCTTCTATAGAACGATAAGCCGAAGTTACCCTGATTGAAAAACCATCTTTTTGTGCAGCATCCCGCATTTTAACATATGCCTCTGCCACAGCTTCTCGCATCAGGCTTCCATCGACTTCAACAAGGTCAGGCGGGCAATAGTCCTCTGGTAATTTAAAATATTTATTAACTATAACATATAGATTATTGCAATCAGAAACAGTAACATCAAACTTATACTTTTCTTTATCAAGATTGTTGTTCACACGCCACACAATTTCCTCTGCATTCATATCAGGATTTATAGCAGCATATTCTTTATACCTTTCTTCATTTTCTGGAATAAAGAAAGTAATTCTTCTATATTCCATACACGATTCCATTTTATTATACATAATTTACTTCTCGCTTCCTTTCGACGTTATTCAACATTATTTATATTGCGACACATAAGGTTTAGATGCAACTTATTTTGTCGATATGCAATCTTCGATTGCTCGATATTTTTACTATCGTAAAATCGATATATTTTCCCTTTGGTCAAACTCGATATGATATGAATTCTCGTTGCGTCAGCGACATATCGAGTGCGAAGCACATATCGAGTCATTTATGACATATCGATAATTCTGCTGAAACACCGCATTAAATTCCATACATTAACCAAATATAAATATATGCAGGCACCACTGCCGCTAACGTAAACGGAATTCCAATTCTAAAGAAATCACCGTTCTTTACTGTATATCCCGCTTTTTTCAAAATACCGATTCCGGTGATGTTTGCAGATGCTCCGACGGGTGTACAGTTTCCGCCCAAAGTTGCACCCGAAAGAAGTCCAAAATAAAGAGGTGTTGCATCAATATTAAGGGCGGTCGCAATTCCGGCAATAACAGGAATCATAGTTGCAACATACGGTATATTATCGATAAATGCAGAAATGATTACCGATGCAACAACAATCACCGTATACAGCATAAATATATTTCCGCCGCCAATCTTTGCAAGCAGGTTTGCCAGTGCATCAATAACTCCCATTGATGATATGCCGCCTATCATAAGGAATATCCCCACAAGGATTCCTATTGTCTGAAAATCGATTTCTTTTAAAGGTGCTACCACAGCCGAAAGTGTTCTGTTTTTTACCACCGTATATACAAGCCCTATTAAAAGCAAAGCACAGCATATTACACCATTTGTTATATCGGGTTTAGCCTGGATAAATGATGCAACAATAAGGAGCACAAGAACCATTATAAGAAGTACTGTCGGAACAAAATCCGTTACTTTTGTACGTCCTTCTTTTTTTGAAATCGGGCTGTTTTCCTTTCTGAATATGAAAAGAAGTATCAGTGCTGAAAGCAATGCACCCAGTTCCACAGCAAAGAATATACTTGGTCTGCCATTATACCAGAAAAAATCAAGAAAGCTCATATCAAGCGCTGAGCCGAGCATAATTGCCGTAGTGTCACCAACTAAAGTTGCTGCCCCCTGAAGATTAGACGAAACGGCAATTGCGATTATAAACGGTACAGGATTGGTGTTAAGCTTTTTGCATATAGCAAGAGCAATGGGAGCAACCATAAGCACTGTGGCAACATTGTCAACAAAGGCAGATATTATACCGGCAAACAAAGCCAGGGAAACAGCCGCCCACTTGACGTCCGGAACCCTTTCCATAACCATATCGGCAAGCATCGCAGGCATTTTACTCTCAGTAAACAGTGAAACAAGTCCCATAGTTCCAATAATCATAAGTAAAACATTAAAATCAATTGACGAAAGCAACTCCGAAAACGGAAGCATACCAGTTAGAACAAAGATTACACCTGAAGCAAGGGCAATATAGGTTCTATATTTGCTGAAAGCCAATATAAGTATGTAGGTTACAACAAATAGTACAATTGCAGAAATCATAAATTTTCTCCTTTTAATATTATTAATATATATATCTTTCTAAAACGACGTCAGGTTCGTGTCAAATTAAGATAAAAATTTTATGGCAACAGCTGTATATGCAGCCACACCTTTCCATAAAACCGATTCGTCAATATCAAATTCAGGATTATGATTAGATTGTGAAATTCCTTTTTCGGGATTATTTGTACATAAAAAGAAATATACTCCGGGAATTATTTGAGCATAATTTGCAAAATCATCAGAACCCATAAGTGCTGAAGAAATTTTTGTAACCACATTTTCTTCCCCGATTGCTTCTATTGCCGCCTCAGCAACTAAACTGCTTAAGCTTTCATCATTCATAACTGTTGATGAGCCTCTTTTAATTTCAACATCACACTCTGCTCTGAAAGCACTTGCAATATGTTCACAAATGCAGCGTAGTCTTTCGCCCATAAAATTGCGGATATTAACGTCCTGAACTCTGATGCTTCCTTTAAGAACAGCACTTTCAGGGATAGAATTGTGATCAAGACCTGCCTGAAAACTACCAAAACTCAGCACCGCCGCAGTTCCTGCAGGCAATTCTCTTGCTGACATTTCTTCGCATGCATTTACAATTCTTGCAGCTATTAAAATAGGGTCAACACCTTTTTCGGGAAATGCAGAATGAGTACCTTTTCCTTTTACGGTTATAGTAAATTTATCTTTACCTGCACTCACCGGTCCGGGAAGCACCACCATAGCTCCCGTGGGCAGATCGTCGCCCGCCAAATTTCCAACGTGTAATGCACAAATAGCATCCACACCATCAAGAACCCCTGCGGCAAGCATTTGTTTTGCACCAGTTCCGGTTTCTTCTCCTGATTGGAATATAAGACGAACATTGCCTTTTAACTTTTCTTTGTTCTTGTTTATAATTTCGGCAGCAGCAAGAAGCATTGCCGTATGTGCATCATGACCACAGCCATGCATCTGACCTTTAATTTTTGATTCAAATGCCAGACCTGTATTTTCTGTAACATGTATTCCATCCATATCGGCACGAAATGCAATAGTTTTGCCCTTTTGTCCGCCTTTTATTTCAGCAACTAAACCATCGTCGCCAACATTGAGTTTGTATGAAATCCCTATATTATCTAACGCTTCACACACAAGCTCGCGTGTTTTGGGAAGCTGACCGCCTATCTCGGGGTATTTATGCAATTCTCGTCGCATATTTATGAGTTTTCCCTCTATTTTTTTAGATTCTTCTACAATTGATTTAAACATATATCTAACTCCTTTAATTTTTTATTTGTTCTATGTAATCTGACAAAATGACACATAAAACCACTAATCAATTATTCTTAGAATTATTATACAATAAATTTATTATATTTACAAGTTGTAAACAAAAAAGAACCGAGAAATGATATGCACCCCAAAAGTTGGACACTTTTGGAGGTGCATATCAAAAATTCCAGTTCTTTTTTGAATATATTTAGTTTATTATCTCTGCACTCTTGCACCTTTGCCGCCGATGATGTTTTCAACTTCTTTAAGGCTTGCCATTGAGGTGTCGCCGGGAGTTGTCATAGCCAGAGCTTCGTGAGCGATACCATAGTTAACTGCTTCGGATGCAGGTTTACCACTCATAAGACCATAGATTAAGCCTGATGCAAAGCTATCACCACCGCCAACACGGTCGAGAATTTCAAGGCCGGGAAGCTCAATACCTTTGTGAACTTTACCGTCGGCATAGCAGATTGCACTCCAGTCATTAACTGTGGCAGTTTTAACTGTTCTTAAGGTTGTTGCAACTACTTTAAAGTTTGGATATGCTTTTGTTGCAGCTTCAATCATTTTATAGTAGCCATCGAGGTTTAATTCTTTGAGGTTTTCATCATTACCTTCAACCTCTAAACCAAGACAAGCTGTGAAGTCTTCTTCGTTACCAATCATAACGTCTATGTATTTAGCAATTTCCTTATTAACTTCCTGTGCTTTTGCCTGACCGCCGATATCTTTCCAAAGTGATGGACGGTAGTTGAGGTCATAGGATACAACTGTGCCATATTTTTTAGCAGCTTTAACAGCTTCGATAACAACCTGAGCTGCTGTTTCTGAAAGTGCCGCAAAAATACCGCCTGTGTGGAGCCAACGAACACCGAGTGTGCCAAAGATATAATCCCAATCAATATCGCCGGGTTTTAATTTGGAAGCAGCTGTGTTGCCACGGTCGGAAACACCAACAGCACCTCTTACACCATAGCCTCTTTCGGTGAAGTTAATACCATTACGAACTGTTCTGCCAATGCCGTCATAGGGCATCCATTTAATAAGAGAGGTATCTACCCCACCCTGAAGAATGAAATCTTCCATAAGATAACCGAGTTCATTTTCGGCAAAAGCTGTTACAACAGCAGTTTTCATTTTAAAGCAGCGTCTTAAACCTCTGGCAACATTATATTCACCGCCGCCTTCCCAGGCTTTAAATGAACGGGCAGTTTTGATTCTGCCTTCGCCGGGATCAAGACGAAGCATAATTTCGCCAAGAGAGATTTGGTCGAACATACATTCTTCCTTTGGTCTTAATTTGAGATCCATTTTACATACCTCCTGATATTATAAAAGAATAATAAATATAATTTTAGTGTTTGTAACACATTTTAGTATATTATAACACAAAAGGGTTTAATTTTCAACTATAAATAAAGTTTTGTTATAAAAAATGAGAAAAAGCATACCTTCCTTATGGACGATACGCTTTTATTCTCACAAATTTGTTTAAGATATCTGACAAATTTATTTAATTCATTTTGCTTTGCCTTGGGATAAGAAAAATCAATACTGCTTTGCTTTGCTTCTCCCTCGGTATGATCTGTAATCAGTTTACAAGATATAATGTTCCATCTGTTTTTAAGTTTTATATTAAATTATATTAATACCTCTTAAATAACCAAATATATTTATCTCAAAATATACTAACATTAAATATTATAGTGAGGTTATCTGCAGACTAACCAATCACTGATTACGATATTATGATATGCCAGATACAAAATTTAATTCAGGTAATAAATGTTAAAAAATAAACAAATGTTGTTTATATTCATATTTATCTGCATCTATTTTATTTTCCAGATACGTTTTTAAAAGAAGAGGATTTAATATAATCTCTTCTTTTTTTGCTTTTGTGAGCTTTTTAAAAGCATATTCAAGCTTTGAAGCATCACTGCGAGAAATGCAGGACCACACCGCTTCTATTGAAACTACTTTGCGTGCTCTTGTGTATTTTTCGCTACTGCTGCGTCTTTTTGTGTGCTCACCAAATCGCCTTTTTACATCGGTTGTTATGCCTGTGTAAAGGCTATTATCCATGCACCTCAAAACATATATATAGTAGATTTTATCTTCCACTTTTATCCGCCTTATTCCTTTTGGGTTACAAGGTTTAAAAACGCCTTTGTACGCTCGTTTTTAGGATTATCTATAACTTCCTGGGGTGTGCCCTCTTCGGCGATTACGCCATTATCCATAAAGATAATTTTATCGGACACATTTTTGGCAAAGCCAATTTCATGAGTTACAATAACCATTGTAATATTCTGCTTGGCAAGATCTTTTATAACCTTTAATATTTCGCCTGTTAATTCGGGGTCGAGAGCAGATGTTGGCTCATCGAAAAATAAAATTTTGGGTTTTAATGCAAGGGCTCTTGCTATTGAAACTCTTTGCTGCTGACCGCCTGAAAGTTCGCAGGGGTAGTTATTTAATTTATCCAAAAGACCAACTCTTGCAAGAATTTCTTTGCCTTCGGCAATAATTTCTTCTTTAATCTTCTTTTTATTCTGTTTATAATCGGGACTTTTCTTTGCATGAAGAAGAGGTGCTAAGGTTACATTTTCAAGGGCACTATACTGAGGGAAAAGATTAAAAGACTGAAAAACCATACCAAAATTAAGCTGGGCTTTTCGTATTTCGCTTGCAGAAATTTTATCGGAATTTTCACCACTAAATATAGTCTCACCCTCAACGAGAATTTCGCCTTTATCGGCTTTTTCGAGAAAGTTGATGCAGCGAAGAAGAGTTGTTTTACCGCTGCCGGAAGAACCTAATATTGAGAGTACTTCACCTTGCTCCATTGAAAAGCTTACTCCCTTTAAAACATCGGTTTTACCAAAGCTTTTGCAAAGGTCTTTTATTTCAAGAATTTTCATAAATATCACCTACCCTTTATAATAATCGAGTTTCTTTTCTATGTAGCCAAAAATGAGGGTAAGAACACCACAGAATGCAAGATAGAACACTCCCGAATAGAATAGCGGCCATAAAATATGCTCACTGTTCATAAAGCGTTTTGCATTCCAGGTTATTTCATATATCATTATTGTGTTGGCAAGTGATGTGTCTTTAACAAGGGTTAAAAACTCGTTGCTCATAGGCGGAACAATGCGTTTTATAACCTGCTTTAAAATTATTTTGAAAAAGACCTGTGTTTTGGTTAAACCAAGCACGGCTCCGGCTTCGTACTGACCTTTTGGAATACTCTCTATTCCGCCGCGGAAAATCTCGGAAAAATAGCAGGCGTAATTTAACACAAAAGCTATCATAACCGCAACAAAGGTATCCATTCCATTTATGCCTATAAGCCCGGGGCCAAAGCCGAAAACTATAAGCTGAAGCATAAGAGGTGTGCCGCGGATAATCCAGATAAGCGTTTTAATTGGCCATTTAACAACCGCAAACCTGCTCATTGAGCCAAATGATATTATAAGACCCAAAGGAAGTGCCATCAGTAGTGTGAGACCGAATATTTTAAATGTTGTAAGTAAGCCTTCTAAAAGACTTAATGTAACTGTTATAAATATAGACATATTTTAATTCCTTATGAAATTTCTTTATACGCTCAAAAAGGCAGATATAAATCTGCCTTTTTGATAGTAATGTTAATCAAAAATTAGAATGCTAAGTTAACACCGTATTTTTCTGCAAGTGCAGGGAGTGTGCCGTCTTCATTGAGTTCATCGATTATAGCGTCAACTTTTGCAGTGAGCTCGGAACCTTTTTTGAAGCCGATACCATATTCTTCTGTTGTGAGTTCGAGTGAGAAGCCTAAGCCATCGTAGCTTGTGCCTTCAGCTGTCATTGATTTTGCCATTGTGATATCAATTACGCAAGCATCTGCCTGACCACCCATAACTGCGAGAAGGGCATCTGTCTGGAGAGCAACGGGGCTGTAATTTGCATCAAGGCCATTTTCTTTTATGGCATCTTCGCCGGCTGAACCTGCTTCTGCAGCAAATTTAAGACCTTTGAGGCTTTCAACATCGGCGTAATCAGCGATAACATCTTTTTTCATTACAACAACCTGTGCGTTTTTAACATAAGCTTTTGAAACATCACAGTTTTCTTTAACTTCGTCGGAAATTGTCATACCATTCCAGATACAATCAATTTTATTGGCATCGAGGGTAACAAATTTTGTGTCCCAGTTGATTTCTACAAATTCGGGTTCTACGCCGAGTTTTGCACAAACAGCTTCAGCGAATTCTGTGTCGAAACCAACGAGTTTACCGTCTTTCATATAGTTCATGGGCTCATAGATTGTGTAGCCAATAACTAATTTTTCTGCCGTCTTTTCACTTTCACCTGCACAGGCAGCAAATGATAAACACATTGCAAGTGCAAGAACTAAACATAAGATTTTTTTCATAGTAATACTCTCCTTAAGTTTTAATTTAGTATGGTAGTAGTTTATCACACTAAAGTGATAAAGTCAACAAAAAAGTGCACTAAAATATAAAATATTTCATTTTTTGTTATTAGTGCACAATTTCATTTAAAAATAAAGAGGTTATTTAAGTATTAAGGGAAGATAGAAAAATGCAAGAACTAAAAGCCCCAGGGCTATTCTGTACCAACCAAAAAATTTAAAGTCGTGCTTTCTCACATAATTCACCAAAAACTTTACGGAGATAAGGGAAACAACATAGGCAACTATCATTCCCAAGCAAAAAAGGAGCCAGTCGCCAGAAGGAATAGGCGAAATAATTTTATCGATATAAACATCTTTTAAATATGAGCCAATTTTCAAAAAGCTAACGCCAAACATAACGGGGATTGCAAGAAAGAAAGAAAACTCGGCAGCTACACCGCGTGAGCACCCTATTAAAATTGCACCTAAGATTGTTGCACCCGAACGGGAGGTGCCGGGGATAATAGAAAGAACCTGAAACAGACCGATAATAAGGGCTGTTTTATAGGTCATTTCATTCATATTATTAACAGATGCTACGCTGTTTTTTCTTTCAATAAGAATAAAAGCAACACCATATACAATAAGAAGAATGCTTACAACAAGCGGGGTTGAAATTGCATCCATGGCATCGTTAAATAAAAGCCCGAGTATCGCAGCAGGAATACAAGCTGCAATAACCTTAAACCACATTTGCCAGGTGGATTTTTTCTCTGTAATATCTTTTGAAGGAGAAAAAGGATTTAACTTATTAAAATAGAGCGTTGCAATTGCAAGGATTGCTCCAAGCTGAATTACATAAAGGAAAATCTGGGAAGAGAAAAAGTCTTTCTCACCTATTCCCATAAATTCGTTAACGAGTATCATGTGGCCTGTGCTGCTTATTGGAAGCCACTCTGTTATGCCCTCGACTATTCCAAGAATTATAGCTTGAATTATTTTTATGAATTCCATAATACACCTCTTTATATTATATTTATTCTGATTATAAATTTTAATAACAAAGTGATTTTATCATATCAACCCCCTGTCTCAGCTTTGCTTCGGTCGGCGGTAACAGCTTGCCACTGTCAAGAACCGCCCCCCACTCTTGGGGGCTAAAAGGTACACTTTTTTGAAATATGCAAAATTGCACACGCTTGCGTGCAATTTCATATATTATAACAAACAGC
>JAGBXL010000147.1 GCA_017629325.1 Clostridia bacterium
CTAATTGCAGAGCATTGTTTATGCTTCTTTTTTTATAACAATCTTTTTTCCAACAGTTTTTATTTCTTTAGTCTTTACAGGATTTACCATTTCTTCGCTTACGCTTACCTTTTTAATGTTTTCATCAGAGGGTGCATTAAACATAATGTCGCTCATGGTTTCTTCCATGATTGAACGAAGACCTCTGGCACCTGTTTTTAATTCAATTGCCTTTGATGCTATTGCACGGATTGCTTTTGGTTCAAATTCGAGCTCAACATCATCATAAGATAAAAGCTTTTGATACTGTTTTACAAGAGCATTTTTGGGCTCAGTAAGAATTTTAACTAAAGCTTCTTCGTCGAGAGAATCTAAGGTTACATTAACCGAAAGTCTGCCTATAAATTCAGGAATAAGGCCGAATTTCAAAAGGTCTTGCGGCTGAATATCTTTTAATATTTCGCCAACCTGCTTTTGAGCCTGTGATTTGATTTCGGCACCGAAGCCAAGAACCTTTTTGCCTGTGCGGTTTTCAATGATTTTATCTATTCCGTCGAAAGCACCACCGCAGATAAAGAGTATGTTGGTGGTGTCTATCTGAATGAATTCCTGCTGGGGATGTTTTCGTCCGCCTTGCGGTGGAACAGAGGCAACAGTTCCCTCTAAAATTTTTAAAAGTGCCTGCTGAACACCTTCACCACTAACATCACGGGTTATGGAGGGATTTTCTGACTTACGGGCAATTTTATCTATTTCGTCAATATATATTATGCCTCTTTCGGCACTTTCTATATTGTAGTCGGCAGCCTGAATAAGCTTTAAGAGTATGTTTTCAACATCTTCACCAACATAGCCGGCTTCTGTTAATGATGTTGCATCAGCAATAGCAAATGGAACATCTATTATTTTTGCAAGTGTTTGAGCAAGAAGAGTTTTTCCCGAGCCTGTGGGACCAACCATAAGGATATTGCTCTTTTGAAGCTCAACATCATCGTCGGAAGTTTTTTTGCTTATGCGTTTATAGTGATTATAAACTGCAACTGCAAGACTTTTTTTGGCATCGTCCTGACCCACAACATACATATCTAAAATACTTTTAATATCTTTAGGTTTAGGAAGTTCCGAAAAATCAACGCTTGCGTTTGCCACAGCTTCAAATTCACGGTAATCGCTTTCTATGATTTCGCTACATGCTTCTATACATTCGTCGCATATAAACACATCTGCAGCAGGACTGGATATAAGACGCATAACCATATCCTGACTTTTTCCGCAGAACGAGCACACGAAATCATCTTTATTTTTATTTGGCATATAGATTACACCTCAAATCTTACATAACTAATCATTCATAAAACAATTTACGGGAGGGTAAAAACCCTCCCTGTAAATATATTACTTTCTTTTTTCAATAACTTCATCAACCAAGCCATATTCTTTAGCTTCATAGGCTGACATAAAGTTATCTCTTTCTGTATCTTTTGTGATTTGTTCTAGGGTTTGACCCGTTCTTTCACTAAGGATAGTATTTAATGTTTCCTTTATTTTTATTATTCTGTCGGCATGAATTTTTATATCGGTCGCCTGACCCTGCATACCGCCAAGTGGCTGATGAATCATTACTTCGCTATTGGGAAGTGCAAAACGTTTTCCTTTTGCACCTGCTGCAAGAAGGAATGCTCCCATGGAAGCTGCCATACCCACACATATTGTGGAAACATCGCATTTAATATACTGCATGGTATCGTAAATAGCCATGCCTGCGGTTATTGAGCCGCCGGGACTATTGATATAAAGGCTGATGTCTTTATCGGGATCCTCTGCTTCAAGGAATAAAAGCTGTGCAACAACAAGTGATGCACTAACATCATTTACTTCTTCCCCTAAAAATATTATTCTGTCTTTTAAAAGACGGGAATATATATCGTAGGATCTTTCTCCTCTGTTTGTCTGTTCAATGACCATAGGTACAAGACTCATTATAATTTGCCTCCTTAATTTTATTTGTCCCCCTGAAAATCAAAAGCTATTATTCAGCTTTTTCAGTTTTAGCTGTTGTTTTTTTGGTTGTTGTTTTTTTAGCGGGTGCTTTTTTTGCAGGTGTTTTCTTCTCACCTTCAGCTTCGTCTGCTTTTTTAGCGGGAGCCTTTTTTGCAGGAGCTTTTTTTGCTGCAGGTTTTCCTGCTTTTGCATTTTGGGCAATAAATTCTACTGCTTTTTTAACTTTGAGTTCTTCTTTTATGGTTTACTGTTCGTTTTCACCGATAAGAGTTTTAACTTTATCAAGCTCCATGCCATACATTTCTGCCATTTTCTTTAATTCTTCCTCAACATCTTCTTCGGAAACAGAAATAGCTTCAACTTCGGCAATTTTTTCAAGAACAAGGTTTGATTTAACCTGCATTTCGGCCTGGTCTTTAAACTGTTCTTTAAATGTATCAACAGTTGTGCCTGTTATCTGCATATACTGTTCAAGGCTCATACCCTGTGATGAGAGACGATAGCCGAATTCTTTAATCATATCTTCAATTCTGTTGTCTATCATGCACTGGGGAATGTCAATCTCGGCATTTTCGGTTACAACATCTACAACTTTATTTTCAAACTCAGCTTTTGTTCTTGCTTCGTTTGCTTTATCAAGTTTTTCTTTAATGCTGTTTTTATATTCTTCAAAGGTTTCAAATTCGCTAACATCTTTTGCAAAATCATCGTCAAATTCGGGAAGTTCTTTAACTTTGATTTCTTTAACAGTTACTTTGAATGTTGCATCTTTGCCTTTTAATTCTTCTGAATGATATTCTTCAGGGAATTTAACATTTATTTCGGTTTCTTCGTTTAATTTTGCACCAACGAGCTGATCTTCAAAGCCGGGGATAAACTGACCGCTGCCGATTTCTAATGTGTGGTCAAGGCCTTTGCCGCCTTCAAAAGCCACACCGTCTACAAAGCCTTCAAAATCGATAACTGTGATATCACCCATTTCTACTGCTCTGTCTTCAATAGTAATCATTCTTGCATTCTTTTCTGCATCGGCTTTAATCTGAGCTTCAACATCTTCTTCTTTTGTTTCGTAAACAGTTTTTTCAGCTTTAACACCTTTGTATTCACCAAGTGTAACTTCGGGTTTAACTGTTACAACTGCTGTGAGAACAAGATCCTTGCCGCCGCCGATTTCTTCGATGTCTATTTCGGGTCTGTCAACAGGATTGATACCTGCTTCTTTTACAGCAAATTCGTATGCATCGGGGCATACAAAATTAACAGCATCTTCATAAAACACTGCTTCACCATAATATTTTTCAATGAGCTTTCTGGGTGCTTTACCTTTTCTGAAGCCAGGAAGAGCAATCTGTTTTACATTTTTCTTGTAGGCTTTTTCAAGAGCTTTTTCAAAAGCTTCTTTGTCAACCTCAATTGTGAGTTTGACAGTATTTTTTTCTGTCTGTTCGTTTTTTATAAGTTTCATCTGTAGGGGCCTCCTATAAATAAAAATTTATTATATAATTAAAATTTCTTACAGAAATTATTTAATTCTTAAGGGTGTAAAGCCGAGATAATCGGCAGATGTGAGATAAAAATCTATCCCCTGGGCATTTCCATTAAACGAGGTTTTTATTCCCTCGCCGTGAAGATGACCGTAGATACATTTCTTTACATTATATTTTTTTAAAAGCTCCAGTATTTTCTCATCGCACTCGCCAAGAGAATTAACGGGCGGAAAATGAAAAACCGCAATTCTTACTGTTTCATTTTCCTCACATTGTGTTTGCGCTTTTTCCATTTTATCAAAAGAAAGTGAAAGTCTTATAAGCTCACGCTCATATATTTTTTCATCTTCTTTTTTAAAATTATCAGACTTTGGAACTATCCAGCCTCTTGCTGCACCAATAGAGAAATTTTCGTATGTAAAAAAATCGTTGTGAAGAAAGCTTATTGAATCAAAACCCCAATCGGCAAGTGATTTATTAAGTTTGGTTATGCTCTCCCACCAGTAATCATGATTACCTTTTATAATAAGCTTTTTTCCGGGAAGCGAATTTACAAACTCAAAATCTTTTTTTGCTTCGTTTAAATAAGTTGCCCACGAAACATCGCCGCCAATGATTACCAAATCATTTTCTCCAACGGTTTTAATCCAGTTTTCGCGAATTCTATTTACATAGTTATGCCAGGAGGCACCAAAAACATCCATGGGCTTATCTGTGCCAAGCGATAAATGAAGATCACTCAGTGCAAAAAGTGCCACTTTAGTTCCCCCCTGCCAATAATATTACACAAAAATCCACCATAATCTTTACAGTAGAATACATTATATAACATAATTTGGATAAAATCAAGTTGTTATTTGTACAAAAAAATGCTATTATAAGACGAGAAAATTATTTCAAAGGTATAATAAAATGAAAATTTTACACTATATTGCAAAATATTACACCAGAATTCTGCTTTTTATTATTATTTTATTTGCAGTTTCAAATTCTGTGGTTAAATTCAGCCAAAACTATGAAAACACTCTTGATAAAATAAGAATAACTGATAGTGTTTCGGATATTTTATGCGAAGTTATAACAGCACCTCAAAAAGATGATAAGCTTTCCTTTGAAGCAAAGCTTATAAAATCCAACAGCAAAAGTCTTAATGGTCTGCATTTTAACTTTGTTCTTAAAAACACCAAACTTAATATTCTGCCCGGCGACAGACTAAAAATCAAAGAAGGGAAACTTTATCTGCCCGAAGATAAAAGAAACGAAGGCAGCTTTGATAATTTGGAATACCAAAAGAGCAAAAACTTATTTGGAAGCATTTATTCCGACAGTGATGCTACTCTTGAAACAAAGGGAACGAAAAGCTATTTACGATATGCGGCAAAATTAAAATCGGAATTTTCAAACAGTGCATCTATAAAGCTTAATAAAAACATTGCAGGAATTGCCACTGCACTTTTAACAGGAGATAAATCAGGAATTACAAATAAAGACAGCCATAGCCTTAAACAAAGCGGTGTTTATCATATTGTTGCCATATCGGGACTGCATTTAAACATTTTTATTATGTTTATGTCTTTCTTTATTTCGGGGTTAAGGCTGAAAAGACTTAAAAAAGCTTTTCTATCTTTTGTTTTATTTGTGCTCACATCTTTAATTGTGCTTGTTTTCACAGGTTTTGGTCTTTCAGTTATAAGAGCCTTTGTGATGCTTGTTATATCTTTGGGAAGCGGTGTTTTTGCCAGAAAATATGACAGCAAAAATTCTCTTTACATATCAACCGCACTGATATTTATTTTACTTCCTCAAAGCTTTTACAGTGTGGGCTTCAGGCTTTCTGTGTTATCTACATTTGCAGTTCTTGTTTCGGCAGATATTATGAAAAAAATAAAAGAATATAGTATTTTTAAAAACAAATATGTATTCCATATTACAGGCGTTATTATAACATCTTTTCTTTGCTCGCTTTTCACCCTGCCGGTTATGATTGCATCGTTTGGTTTTTTGCCTATCTATTCATTTTTGGGAAACCTTTTTGTTTTACCTCTTGCAACTCCCGCCCTTGCGTTTTGTTTAGGTTTTGCCTTGTTTTCTTTTATGGGGCTTGGGTTTTTAACAAGTTTTGCAGCATTTATTTTATCACAGATTATATGGCTTATTTTAAATATAACATCTTTTATTTCATCTATGCCTTTTAGTGTGATAAAGCTTTTACCTCTTTACACTTTCTACGCCCTTTGTTTTATGGGTGTGATATTTTGTGTGGGGTATTACATTATTAAAAGAAAAAGATTTTTTGGGTGTATATCTGCTGTTTTGATTTTGTGTCTTGCCTCGGGAAGTGTTTTACTGTATAATAAACTGGATACAAAAGCAAAGGTTATATTTGCCGATGTTGGTCAGGGAGATTGTGCAATTATAAAGCTTCCTCAAAACAAAGCGGTTATTATAGATTTTGGCACAAATTATAATGAAGATTATGTGGCAGATGAAATTAAATTAAGCCTTATGAAATACAATATCGCAAATATATCGGCAGTTTTTTTGAGCCATTTTCACTCTGACCACATATCAGGCATAACCACTCTGCTTAGTGAAAAAATGGTTAAAGACCTTTATGTGCCTATGTATTATGAAAAAGAAGACAAAGAAAGCTGCGAAAACTTAAGTAATATTTTATCTGCCGCACTTTTAAAACCCGCCAAATTACAAAGATTAAGGATTGGCGACAGAATTGAAATCGGCGGCGGAATTTTTGAAATATTATCGCCAAGTGAAAATATGCAGTTTAAAGCAAACGATATGTCGATGGTTATTAAATTTACCTATGGCAAAAATTCATTTCTTTTTACGGGCGATATTGAAGATATGGGCACAGAGAATATTCTCAAGAAAGATATTGATTGCGATGTTATTAAGGTTCCCCATCATGGCGGGCAAAATACTAAAATAAATGAGCTTACGCAAAAGGCAAGTGCCAAATACGCAGTTATAAGCTGCGGGAAAAACAATTCCTACGAACACCCGCACAAAGACACTGTAAAGGCATTTAAAAATAGCGGTGCAAAGGTATTTACAACCTATAAAACAGGTGCAATAGAATTCACACTAGATAAAAACGAAATTAAAAATGTAAGTAAAATGAGGTGATAAAATGGCAGGAAGCATAAAAAAAGATATTCGTGATGGAATAAAAAGCAAGGTATATCTTGTTTGGGGCGACGAGGATTATTTAAAAGATTATTACTCCAATGCCTTGATATCTAATGCTGTGAACAAAGACCTTGCAGATTTCAACTACAAGCAGTTTAGCTCAGGCAAAATAAATAATGATGAGATTGAGGGCTTTTTAACCTCATATCCTTTTATGAGCGATAAAAAAGTTATTTATATAAAGGATAGCGGACTTTTTAAAAAATGCTCGGATTCCGACAGGGAATTCTGGAAGGACTTATTTTCTAGTCTGCCGGATTTTGCACTCATTGTATTTTCCGAAAAGGCAGTTGATAAAAGAAATGCACTCTATAAGCTTATAGCCGCCTACTTTTCGTGCGATGAATTCCCCATTCAAAAAAGAAGCGACCTTATAAGCTGGATTTCAAGGTATTTTACCAAATTCAAAAAAAATATAACGCCCGAAGTTGCCGATTATATGATAGAGTGCTGCTCGGAGAATATGTATATTTTAAAAAGCGAAATGGATAAAATGATTAATTTTAAAATCCATTCAGATGTTATTACAAAAGAAGATATAGACAAATGCTCATGCAAAATTCCCGAAAGCAAAGTTTTTAAAATGATTGACGATGTTTTGGAAGGGAAAATTAAAGAAGCAGGGCAAAAATTTGCCCAGCTAAAGCTTTTAAAAGAAGAGCCTGCCCTTTTGTGTGCTGCCATTTTTTCAAAATATATGCAGTTTAAAAAAATAAAAACCTTAGCAAAAAGTCTTTCTCCAAGAGAAATTGCACCAAAGGTAAAAAGCACGGAATATTTTGTTAAATTGCAACTTAAACAAATAGGAAGATTATCCGAAGAAAAAATTGACAAGGTTCTTTTGGCTTGTCAGACTATGGACTATAAATACAAATCGGGGCTTTCAGATGCGTGGACAGAACTGGAAATAGTGTTTGCCATTATGGCTGAATAGTAAAAGGGGATGTAAAAAAAGTCCAGAACGCAAAAAGGCAGAAATAATGCAAAAAATGAAAATACAATTATGCAGAAAATTGCAATTTTTGTTATAATAGGTTGGAAAATATCTTTTTAAGATATTTTCCCCTATGTTATGCCTTTTTGCTATAAACAAAGCTCACCACTCGCAGTACCTTTGTACAGCTTCGGGTTACCACCTCAAGCGAGAAAAAATCTCGCTTGAGGCTCGCTTTGTTCATTCTGAATCGTTTTTTCCTATCCCCCAGAAAAGAAGGCGGTGTAAAAACATAGTTTTTTTACACCGCCTTTTTTAATATTTTATAAACAATTCTATTTAATAATAAAGCTAAAACACAAAGCGGAACAGAAAGTAAAAATCCGTTAAATGTTCTAAGATATATAAAACTCACTTTAGTAAACACATGGCAAAAACTATTGAGGCAAGAGCTCACAAGAATTCCAACTCCCACTGCCAGAGTGAGTGGGATTAAAGTTTGCTTTGTATTTTTTACATACCACACAAAAAGTGCCAAAGAGGGCCAGCCTATTAAAAATTCTTTTGTTCTTGGGCGGATACCCATGAGAGAATCTAAAGCATTTCTAAAATTTATTTCAAAGTCTGAAGCTACGCTGTTTCCGCTTCGGAGAATGTATAAATATGCAGCGATTATACCAAATATGGCAACAAGAAAAACAAAACATAAATTTTTTATATTTATGCTAATCTTTAAGTTTATTTTTTTAAAGCCATAGAGCCTGATATATGCAAACACAGAGAATATTGGCGGAATAACAAGTGATATTTTAACACCTCTGAAAGAAGAAAAATACATATAGTAATCTATGCCTGACAAAACTGCACACAAGCTGTATCCTCTTAATGCAAATGCCAAAAGAGCTGTTAAAAAGCTTAAACATAAGCATTTTACAAAGCCACATTCACAAAATCGTCTTGCACAGTAGAGTATCATAG
>JAGBXL010000148.1 GCA_017629325.1 Clostridia bacterium
TCCCCGTGAGAGTTCAATATCTGTGGATAGATTTGGCGGAATAAATGTTAAAGAGGATATTTCTTTTGGCGAATGTATTGCCTGCTCCGATGTGAGCCCTTCATCTTATCCGCTTATTTCTTCAAGAAAAAAAAGAAGCCTATGCTCCAGCTGCGATGGAATAATTAACGGAGTTGGAAGCTGCGACGGTTTTTTTTACACATATTATAAAGACGAACCCAAAGGTATATTTCTTTGCTTCAAGGGTAAAAACTACGAATTTACAGGGCATAGTGAATCAGAAGATTACACCGCAAAAAGACAGTTTGCAGTTCTTAAAACCGCAGTAGTTATTATTCCCGATAATGTTATTTTTCATATAGATACTCTTAAGTTTTCAGGAATAAATGTTAATCAGAACTATAAAAAATCAGATATTGCTATAAAGTTTAATGCCGAAGGGCTTACAAGTTCAATGCTTGATTACAAAAATGACGATAAAAGAGGGCTTTTTACTTCATCATCAATTTATTCTCATGTTAAAACCTATATGTACAATGGTAGCAAACGCGAATTTTATACGCTATCCTTTGCAGATGATTTAAGTGTTGGAGATGTTGTTAAATTAAAGCTAAATGTTACGGTAGATGCACTTGAGGTTCCAGATGAATACTATTCGTATTTAAATAAGCTGAAAAACGATGGAATAATGGTGAAAATAAAAGGCAAAACAGTTAAAACTCACTATACTCCCGCAGGCAATATCACCGAAACAACGGGCCTTAGCTTTGAGGGCAGTGTACTTGATACGCGTGGTTATGCAAATATATATTTTACTGATTTTACAATTGAAAGAACAATGCCAAAGGTTACATCAATAGCAGCATTTAATAACAGAATATGGGCTGTTGGAGACGGCAGCATATATGCTTCAAAGCTTGGCACACCAACTGTATGGAATGATTTCTCGACAGATTCCATAGGCACACTTCCTGCATCGTCATTTTCTACTGTGGCAGGAAGTGAGGGTGATTTTACATCAATAATTCCTCACGGAAATTATATTTACGCTTTTAAAGAAAATCACATCCACAAAATATACGGCGACACACCCGATGAATATAAAATCAGCGGAATTGAAGCTCTGGGTTGCACCAAAAATTCTCATACTATTTCTGTTTGCGGCTCGTATCTTATGTATGCTTCCAATTCGGGAATATGTGTTTTAAAAGAGGGTTATCCAAAAATTATTTCCGAAAAAATTGGCAACATAGACGCACTATGCGGAGCATCGGGAGTGAATATGTATTACTTTATATCCCAAAACAATTTGGAAAGAGCAATATATGTTTACGATATGGAGCATAATGTTTGGACAATGCAAAGCTGCGGTGCAAATGCCCACCACCTTTGCAGCGATGGAAACAATGTGTGCTACGCCGAGGGTGGAGAGCTTATATATTTAACCTCGGATAAAGGTGAGGAATATGAAAAAAATGTTCGCTGGAGATTTCGCCTTCGCTTTGAAAGGGATGGTTTCGGCGATGACACGGCACTGAGTGCCGCTATTAAATTTTCACTTGGCAAAGATGCCTCTTGCACAGCTCTGGCAATATACGATGACGATACAAGGGGTGCAATTGCAGGCTGCCTTTATGACGAAACAGCATGCGGGAACTGCGTCATAAGGCTTCCTGTTAAAAGAGATGCAGGCTTTTCAATTGAATTTAAAGGTGTGGGAGAATTTACAATGAAAAGCATTAAATTTAACTATTATAAATCATATAACGAATAGGAGGGCTTATATGTCAACATATTATGATAAAAAGAAACTTATTGACGATTCTTCCGATGTTTATATTTCGGACTACGACAAAAACCTTGATTATAGCTATCTTTCTGATATTATAGACCAGAAAAGAGCATATAAAACTGCCGAAAAATACGGTGATACTGCCGGAATGAAAAAAGCAAATGACAGAGCAAATTCCATAAGACTTCAGGCGGCAAGTTATACTGCAGGCGAAGACGGCAGCAAATATAACAGAGTAAAACTCCCTTATGAAGAGAACAGGCCGCAAAGAAAAACCACATCTTATGAAAGAGAAAAAGACAGGGTTTATGATTTGATTGCAGGCTTTAGCGATTTTAAATATAATCCCGAAACAGATCCTCTTTATCAGAGTTATAGAGATATTTATCTCTCTCTTGGAAACGATGCCTATGAAAGAGCACTGGCTGAAAACTCAATGCGAACGGGAGGTCTTGCGAGCACAAGTGCACTTAGTGCGGCAAGTCTTGCAAAAAATAAATATAATTCAATGCTTGCCGAAAAAATCCCCGAGCTTTATGACAAGGCTTATGCAAAATATAAAGATTCCCTTTCTAATCTTTATAAAAGATTTGAGGCAAATGAAAAAATGGATAATACATCGTATTCACGCTATCGTGATGATGTAAAGGATTATGAAAACGACAGAGATTATTATTATGAAAAAGATAAAGAAATAAATGATAATCTTTATAAAGCCTATACCGATGAAACAGACCTTGCCTACGATATATCGCGAGATGAAAAAGATGATGCTTTAAGTATTTTGGAGGCAGAATATAAAAATGAAAAGCTGAAAAGTGATGCTGAAGCCAAAAGATATCAGACTGCAGTTAATCTGGCAAAGGCACTATATGGAAAAACACCTGTTTCGAGAAGTGCGGTAAA